>VGYV01000078.1 GCA_016872855.1 Planctomycetota bacterium | reverse complement strand
CCCAAAGGCCCCACCCCCAAGCCCGAACGCACCGAGTAGCCCGGCCCCAAGCCTCCCCTCTGCCCCTCCACAGGACCTCATGCCACGGCTGAATGCGATTAGGGACCTCTAGACCTCCGTCATCCCAATGCCCCCCACCCACTGCCCCCGCTGCCTCGCCCCCACCGCCCTGCCTCCCCTTACCGCGCTGCCGGACGCTCCCCCGCCATTCGATGTCGAAGCAATGCTGCATATTCTTGATATAGTCGTAAGAGGCGAAAATGGTGGTGGATACGCCTGCAACCGTCTGACCGTGACAGTGCTTATTCCTATCTAACCATCTGTCTGACAAGCACTTGACAGGTTCTGCTCTCTATGGTAAGATAAATAAAATGCATGTGAGCACGTGAGGTGCCGAGCAGGAATAGGGTTCCCACCATGCCGGCCGCGGCTCAGACATCTCCCGACATGCTCGGCACGCTCGCGTGGTACGCGCGCGACGTCCTCCGCATCGAGGGCCTCCTTAGCCGCGTCACGGTGAAGCGGCGACGCAATCTCGCGCGTCCCGTGAAGCGACGCAGGAGCGCCTTCCGCGACCCGGTGCTCTGCTACGACTTCCTCGCCATGGCATGGCTCGGCGCCACGCGCCTCTCACAGATCGAGCCGCTCCTCAAGGGCCGCCGCGACCTGGCCCGAACGCTCGGCCTCCCGCGCTTCTGCGACCACACGACGGCACACAACTTCCTCAACGCCTTCCACGTGACGCACCTGCGCCAGCTCGACGCAGCCAACGAGCACCTCCTGCGCGAGCACGGCAGCGCGCTCTCGCAGCGCGCGCCGATCCTCGATCTCGACGCGACCGAGCGGCGCGTCCGCCGCGCCGGTCGCCGCCACGACCGCACCTACCGCTGGGCCGTCGCGTTCTGCGCCGGCGAGGCGCTCGCACAGGAGCTCCACCTCGACCCTGGCGATCCCTCCTCACTCTTGAATGACCTCCTCGCGCGAGCGCGCCAACTGCTCCGCGCGAAGCCGCGCCTCGTGCGCATAACAGGCGCCTGCGCCTCGCGCGAGGTGTTCCGTGCCCTCGCGCGCCGACGGCTCCCGTTCCTCGCCGCTGTCACGTGGGCTGCTGCGCTGGCGGACCACCCCGACGCGCGCGCCGGGCAGCGCTGGGCCACGCTGCCCGACGCCACACGCGTCCTCGACCTCGGCTCCGCTCTGAGTGTGCCCGGCACGCGCCAATGGCTGCGGACTCTCCTCGTCGAGCGCCCCGCGCCAACCCCCGGCGCGCGCCGCGAACGCCTCGCCATCGTGACCTCGCTCCTGAGGGAGCCAATGCCCGTTCTCGTGCGTCTAGCGGCCTCGATGTGCCGAATCGGGCCATTCTTCGGACATCCGCGGTGGCCCTTCGGAGATGGCAAGCTGCCGTCGGGCGACCCGCGCGGGAACGCTGCGTTCCTGCGCCTCGCGACGATCGCGATGAACGTCCTCCGCCTCTTCGCGCGCCAGCTCGGGGAGGGATGGACTGCCACGCGTCTCCACGCGCGCCTGCGCGCGATCGAGTGGTAGAACGCAGATCGGCGCGCCGCCCGCGGCGCGCGACTGAGCCGCGCTGTGCGGCCCCTCACGCGGGACGCAACGGTCACGCGCGCTGAGAGGAGTCACGCGTGGCCATCGCATCTCCTCGGGACAGACCCAGCGGCTCGACTCCTCCACGCACCCGCGGCCGTCGGTCGCACCGCCAGACCCGGTGTGCCGCATCCCGTCTCGCAATGCAGCAGACAGACAGAGCTCGAGCGGCCCATGGCGCCGGCGACCCGAGTGGAGGGGAGCCCCGCGCGTCGCTCGCCCGCTCGCGTCGGGAGACTCCACTGGGTGAGAGAGCCACGCGAGGGCTGGGGCGCGCCCAACGGCGTCGCGCTCGCGCGCAGAGCGCTGATGGTCCTGTGTCGGCATGGCCCATTCCGCCCGGCCCGCCCTCTGGCCCGAGGCCGAGCCGCAGGCCCGGTGGCCTCAGCGCGCAAGGGGGAGCGCGCGAGTGAGTGTGCGAGCTACATGCTGCCGGAAACGACGGGCCAGAGACAGGTCCGCGCCATTGGCGTGGGCCCCTGGCGGGCCGCCAGCGCCGAGAGGGGCGCGCCACACGGCACCCGAGCACTGACCTGACATGCCACAGAACGGCGGACTGCTGGGACGGAGCCCTTCACCCTCGACGCGTTTGGCGCGGCCACGCCGTCTTCGGCCGGCGGACGCTCCGCCATGCCCTGCCACATGCGGTCCGGCCAGGCCGCCCGGAGCGGTCGCAGGCGGCGATGAGTAGCTGTAACTATTGACTGTCCGTATGGTTATGTCGTCACATAGTACATACGCATTATCACAATCCCCCATATACGATGGTGCAGAGGCCATGCGCAGCCCTGGAGGCGGTCCGGCGGGCGCGCTCGACTGCGCATGCCATCTGGGGGTAGGCCGTTCCGACTGCCAGCCCCGGGGGCGTCTCGATGCCGCACAAGGGCTCCCGCGCAGCTAACGCCCGAGGCAGCCGCGAGGGGGAGCCATAGTCGCTTTCTGCGGGCTCCAGCGTGGGTGGATGGCGTATTTGCGGACGTGTACACGTCTGCAATCAACGTCTCCTAACCCCCTGGGGGAGGGCGTCCGGATGGGTGGGAAGAGGGCCGCGTGGGTGGCATGAGGAGGCGTTCTCGCGCGAGCCGCTATATCGAGATATGTGACCGGGACGCTTGACGCAGAGATCCGGGCCCGTGCGGAGGGCCGGGGGCGGGGGTGAGTGGCGGGCCTTGCCGCGACGCGAATGGTCGTCGCGGTCGGCGACCTATGGGGTGAGACGGGGAGGGTCAGAGGGAGCGGCGATGGTGGGCCATCAACTCGCGCTTGACGGTGGCGTCGGTGACCTCGGCGTAGCGGAGGGTGGTTTGCATGTTGCGGTGGCCTAGGAGTTTTCGGACGACGCCGAGGCTGACGCCTTCGTTGAGGAGCCGGGTGGCGAAGCTGTGGCGGAGGGCGTGGATGCCGGCGTTGACCCTGGCCTTCTCGCAGTAGCGGAGCCAGGCGTGGTGGGCGGTGCGGTAGTGGAGGGGGCGGCTGGAGCCACGCCGGGCAGGGTCGCCGCGGAAGAGGGCGCCGGAGGTGATGCGGCTCTCGCGCAGGTAGCGGCGGAGGAGTTGAAGGCTTTCGGGGGCGGCGTAGAGCATGACGGTGCGGGTGCGGCCGCCCTTGCCGCGCACGACGATCTGCTCGTCGTCGGGCGTGAGGATGAGGTCCTCGAAGTAGACGCCCAAGGCTTCGGAGACGCGGAGGCCGGTTTCGGCGATGAGTGTGAAGAGCAACCGGTCGCGGAGGTTCGGCTTCGGGATGGCGTCGAGCACCTTGCGGATGGTGCGGGACTCAAGGGGGCGGGGATGGTATTCCGGCAGCTTGACGCGGTCGAGCTTCTGCATCGGGTTGGCGGGGACCAGGTCGTGCTTGTAGCACCAGGTGAGGAAGGCGTTGGCGGATGCCTGCGCCCGGGCACGTGTGGCGGGCGACTTGCCGGCGAGCGAGGAGAAGAAGAGGCGGAGGCGTGCGGGGCCGAGGGCGTGGAGGCCCTCGGGTGCGAACTCGATCAGGCGGCGCAGGTCGCAGCGGTAGTTTACGAGGGTGTGGCGGGAGCGTCCGGCGTTCTCGAGGTCGGTGAGGAACTCGTCGAGGAGGCGCTCGAGTGGGGGCGCGAAGGCTTGTTCGGGGCCTGAGTTGAATATAATGTTGGGTTTCGTGGGGCGCGAGCCGCGCTCTAAGTGCTGTGGCTTCTGCTTCTCAGGCAGGTACGAGTCCATTATAAGAAGCATTATATGACACTGCGGCGGCGTGTCAAGGCGATTTTCAGTGGCAAGGTGACTCGCGCTGACAGGGCGGCCCAACGTCATTCGCGCTTTCGCGCGAAAGCGCGAATGCGGAGGCTAGGGACGCAGGCCATCCCCCGCGGCCATCGCGGGGCCCCATCCACCTGCGGCGGCGCCGGGCGGCTGCTGGCGGCGTGGCCCGGCTTGCGGCCGGGAGGCTTGTGGCTACAGCGAGCGACAATCGTGGCGAGTTATATAGGCTGATGAAGGAGAAGCCGTCGGTGCACACATCGGGCGCGTTCCTCTGGCTGCCGGCTACAATCGCGGTGGCGGCGACCGCGCCGCCCTATCCGCCCAGCCCCGTCATCAAGGGCGGCTTCGCCATCTTCGACGCCCCAGAGCCCTGGGGGCCGTGGACGACGGCCTTCTTCACCGAGGAGTGGGACGCCGGGCCGGGCGAGACATCAAGCCTCCCGACCAAGTGGATGAGCGCCGACGGCAGGACCGTCCACCTTGTCTTTTCGGGTGACGACTGCTTCTCGGTCCGCGCCGCCCGCCTCACCCTCGCGGGGGTGCAGTAGCGGATTTGCGCGGCTGGGCACACTAGAAACCAAACCCAGCCCGCCTGGGTTTGGTTTCCTCTGGGCGCCGCCGGCCAGGGCGCGGGCAGACGAAGCCCTCATTGAACCGACCGCAGAACCGCTCGGTTCAACAAGGTGTGCCCAGCCGCGCAGATCAGTTACTGCGCCCCCCTCGCGGGCAAGCAGTGACTTGAGCACGAATGGCGGGGAGACGACTCAGGAACACGGGCCTGGCGAGGAAGGCGGCTCGGCGGGCGGCCTTGGAGGCGAGGCCCTTGTCGCGGGCGAGGTCTGCAAGGTAGGCGTTGAAGCCGCGCTCGAATTGCGCCTGGAGCGGGACGATGTTGAGGCGAGCCGAGCCATCGGCCTCGAAGCTCAGCATCCAGCGCCCCTTGTCGTCCACGCAACGGATGCCTGTCGCCCGCTCGCCGTCGTGGAAGAGCCCTCTCCGAAACGCGGCGTAGACGGCTTCGGCGCACGACGTGAGGCGCCGGCGCGTCGGGGCGGCGAGCGAAACGCCGGGGTCGGTCCTCCCCAACTCGGGCAGGTATCGGTGGCAGAAGGCGAGGAAGCTGTCCTTCGAGGGCGTGCAGGCGGAGCTGCCCGTGAGGTAGCCGGCGAGGGTTTCGATGGCCAGACAGATAGCCTCGGCGGCGGCGGCGAAGGAGTGCACCGCGATCAGCGTGCATGCCGCCTCGTCGTGGCGGGAGGCGACCGCTCCGATCTCGCCGGGGAGTTCCTTTTGGATCACCTCAAGCTCCTGAAGGCAACTGCGCGGATGGAGAAACACCAGCGTCGCGTTCCGTTGCGGAGAAACCGCATGTGCCTCTTCCTTACGTGACTGTCACTGACTGCGCCTGAGACGTTCGATCTCTTGCCTGACTCTGTGAGCGCAGTCGAGCAGGCCTGTTTCCAAGTAGAACCGCTCCGCCTTCTCGTACGACTGGATCGCCTGCGACCTGAACTTGACTGCCTCGTAGGAAGATAGCCAGTTCGCCACGTTCTCGTACGTGCTGGCGATGCCCCTGAGATGTATGGGCCTCGCCAGTGACAAGTCGCAGACCTGCTCAGATATGTCTATGCTCCTGCCGTACAGCTTGAGCTCCTCGTCCATCGGGAACGCGGCGCGGATCTCAGTCGCGATACTCCTGAAGGCCTCCACAGCACCCCTCTCGCCTCGGGTGACCTGTTCCAGCGACACGCCGTGACGTGACCTCAGGTGTTGGTCGAGCGCCGTGCTGCGCTCCTGACTCTTCAGATAGGCCAAGGAGCCGAGCATGTGAGCAAGATCAAGCCTGTACAAGGTGAGGTCCCTTTGCCTCTCGGCCTCGTCTGCGTAGAAGGAGCCCTGTGCTGCGCCGGCGCGCTCGACCTTTCGTACGAGCTTTACCAGACGCTGGATGGTACCGTCGCAAACACGGATTGCCGCACCGGTCTGACCCTGTTGGCGCAGAGCATCCACAGCTCGTTCCTGGGCCCTGGCCATCTCGTGCTCGGCATAGATAGTGCTCCCGAACCAGCGCTCAGAGCAAGCAAGGAGTTCAGCTTCAAGCTCAGTGAGGCCGGGGCATTGCGACTCGGCGATCCCTCTTTCATAGGCCCCTAGGAGTTGGTCGAAGTGGCGGGTCTCCGCCAGCGGGATGAGGCGGCCGCTGCGCGTCGGTCGCGTGTCGGGTCCACGAACTACCTCTTCAGGTCTGCGCGATGCCGGCTTGGTTGGCCCGGATCGCGACAGAACCAGCTCAAGTACGCCGCCGGCGGCCAACACCGCCGCGCCCGCAGCCCAGTACCACCTCCAGCCCAATACTCTCCAGCAGACGAAGCCAAGAAGCAGGCATACACCCAGGACCACCAAGGTCACCAGTGGTCGCTCGTCTGCGCGCGTCATTAGCCCGGTCCTTTCCTCGCTATACGTGACAGCTCACCTCGGCGCGTCGCGGACGACGCCGGGGCGGTAGACGTAGCGGCAGCCGGGGTCGCTCAGCGGCGGACGCTCGGGGAGCATGTCGACGCGGGGGTTGGCAGCAATGTCGGCGTAGACGCCCAGGAGCTTCCGGTAGTCGGGGTCGGCTTTGTCGGCGAAGATGGGCAGTGGTTGGCCGGTGAGCTCGTCTGCCTTCGCGCCCTTGCCCTTGCAGATGGCGTCGCCGCCGGCGGCCTTGGCGAGGGGGGCGAGGAGAGCGCGGGTGGACTCGGCGGGGAGGCGCATGCGGAGGACGGTCGCCGCGGCGCTCCCGCCGTGGCAGGAGGCGCAGCGGCGCTTGTGGATGTCCTCCAGCACGGCCTTGCCCTTGGCGAAGATGTCGCGCCCGCCCGTGGTGCCGGGGCGATCATAGACGTAGGTGCCGTAGTAGGGCGCGTTGGTGTCAATCCAGGTGGCCAGCCGCTCCAGGTCCTCGGGCGAAAGGCTCACGCGGTCCTTGTGGGTGGTGAGGACGACCTGCATCATCTTGCTGGCGTGCGAGCCGTAGTACTTGGGCGGGCGGGTGATGAGGGTGGAGACGTGGTAGAGATCGGCGTAGCTGACGAGCCGCTTGGAACAGAGGGTTTCGTAGGCGACGTTGAAGATGGGGGTGAAGTCGGGCGAGAGGTCAACCCCGCCCTTCGGCTTTTCCCCTTTATCGCCGCTGTGGCACTTGACGCAGTGCTTGTTGAGGACGGGCTGGGCGGTCTTGTAGAAGTCCGGCCCGTGGACGCCCGCCCACTTCGGCGGGATGATTTCGGACGGCGGGCGATGAAGGGCGGTGGGGAACGTTGGCGGCGGCGAAGAGGTCTTGCGCTCGTGGCAGCCGATGCAGCCGTAGGCTTCGCCGGGGGCCACGGTGGTGAAGGTGCGCATGCGCTGCACCTCCATCATGTTCGCGTCGAGGGCCGAGAAGTAGAGCATGCGGTTGGCGGGGGCTTTGAAGTGGATCGAGCCGTCGGCCTCGACGGGCACAACGCCCCAGAGGCGTTTGAGGGCGAACTGGCCGCTGTAGCTGATGGCGGGGTTCTGGAGGCCGTAGCCGTGCGTGTGGGAGGAGACGGGCTTGGGGACCTCTTCGAGGACGCGCAGCCACTTGACCTCGCCGGGCTGGATGCCCGTCAGCCCCTCGTAGACGTTGAGGCAGAAGAAGGTGCCCCACTCGGTCTTCGCGGGGTCGTTGTGGCTTGGGACGGCGGCGACGCCGTGCTCGCGGGGCGCGACGAGGCTCGGGCGCGGCCGGGGCTTGAGCGGGAAGGCCTCGAACGTCGAAAGCTCGGGGTCGCGGTAGATGAGGTCGCGGTTGTTCCACTTGTCGAGCAGGTAGACTCCGTAGCCGGTCGGGTGCTGCTGGTCTGGGCCGTAGCAGTAGGAGACAAGGAAGTAGCTCTCGGAGAGCGGGAAGACGTCGGCATAGAAGCCCGCCTCCTTCCGCTGGTAGGTGGCGTGGCTGGGGGGCGGGACCTCCGGCGTGACGTTGGTGAAAACCGCGGGGCTGGAGTAGGTGTAGGCGGGGTCAACGAGAGCGACCGGCCCGACGGCGTAGGGCATGTGGGGGCCGAGGATGCAGGCAATGAGCTGCGAGCCGGGCACGGCGCGGGCGCCCCAGAATGTCACCGGGCCGAAGTGCTCCCCCGAGACGTGCACCGTGCGGGTGCCGTCGGGGTTGCAGCGCCAGAGGCTCTGGTTGTTGCCCACGTGGCGGTCCACATAGCGCCACTGACTCACGGCGAGCTGGCCGTCGTTGAGCACGCTTGGCGTGAAGTCGTGGATCGTGTTCGTCGAGATGCAGCGAATATCGCTCCCGTCGCCGTTCACCGTGAAGAGATTGGAGACCGTGAAGGCGTTGTGGCAGAGGGTGACGCGCTCGGTGCGGGTGGAGATGAAGGCGATGCGGTCGTCGGGCAGGTAGCAGGGGTCCACGTCGTCGTAGAGGCCCTTGGTGACCTGTCGTAGCCCCTTGCCATCAGCCCCGACCTCATAGATGCTGGTCGCGGTTGGCCTGTCGGCCTTGTAGGCGAAGAGCAGCTTCGAGCCGTCCCACGAGACGTCGGGGTCGCGGTAGATGCCATCGCTCTTCAGCTCCGGTGTGAGATTCGTCAGCTTGCCCTCCGGCCTTACCGGACTGAGGACGAAGACCCCGCTCCCCGCCTTGTAGCGGTCGGAGCCGTCATAGTAGATGGTGTAGATGTGCGAGGTGTTGGTCGTGAGGCGCTTGGCGACCACGAGCTTGTCGAAGTCGAGCAGCGGGTTGCTCAGGGCCACGCGGTGCTTGAGCCTGAACGCCTGGACGTGGAGGGCATAGAAGCGTTCCCACTTGGCCTTGGTCTCAGGCTCGGCCAGGAGTGCGTCAAGGCTCGCGATGAGCTTTGCCGCCTCGCCGTGCTCGGCGGCAAGGAGGTCGCGGGACTTTCCCGGCATCGCGCGGAAGTCGGCGATGAGCTTCGCCGCGTGCTCCAGCATCTTGCGCAGGTGGGCCGGCGAGAGGGGCAGGGTGTCCCGCTCGGTTGCAGTCTCGCTGAGCTTCACGGAGAGGTTGGCCACCCAGTCGGTCGCCTCGTCGGCCGGGAGCGGGGCTGCCTGGAGGAGTTCGTTGCGTGCGGGGTCGTCTTGCCCGGGCTTAGCCGGGCCGCTGCTCGCAGGCGCATCCTTCCCAATGATCTCCGCCTTGACCTCCTTGCCGAGAACCGCGTATTCGAGCAGGCGATGGGCGCGGGGGTTGGGCAGCGGGATGCGGTCGTAGGCCTGAAGATAGTCGTAGGCGTCGGGCGGATTCAGGGGGTAAAAGCCCACGAAGCCCTCGCGATCTGCCAGGGTTACCTGCTGGGGCTGGGGCCTCGCGGCCGGCGACTTGGGGACGCGGCGAGCAAGCTTCCAGTCCTTCGGGAACGCCGCCTCGGTCTCGAACCTCAGGGCGCAGATGTGCGGGATGCAGGGGCCTGGGCAGAGGAGCTTCACCGTGTGCTTCCCCGCCGCAATCTTCGCAACGCACTGCTTCTCCCACTTCGCACTGCTCGTCTGCCAACTCCCCGTCGAGCCGGTGAACCCGCGGACCAGCACCTTGCCGTCCAGGAGAATGTCCACCGGCCTGGCGTCGTGCGCAGCATAGAGCGCCGAGATCGTGTATTCGGCCTCGACGGGGAACTCGATGTCATATTCCGCCTCGTTGGGCACCACCCCGCCGTTCACGATGCAGGGGTACTTATCCGAGTAGCCGGCCGCGATCCCCGTCGAGGTCACGTTCCCACGATCAAACCAGTCGCAGCGGACCGTGAAGCTGTCGGCCAGGGTGATCACAGGCAAGGCGACGCCGACCGCCAGCGCACCGAGAAGGCGGGACATTAGCTGACCGGGCGCGCACATGGCATTGCTCCGTCGCTACTCAGAGTAAAAGAAGGGCTCGAGATGGGCTTCAGGAATGAAGCGGGTGGCCTGCCTGAGAATGGCTCGGCAGGTCCCGGTATCGAGTTCGCGGTGCCTGGGGACGGTCAGCGTCCCCTTTCTGCCGCTTGCAGAAAGGCGGCGGAGTTTGGCGTGGCTTCCTGTCTGGGTGAGCACCCTGAACCCAAAACGTGCGAGGATGCGCACCACCTCATCGCCCGAGAGCCGACGCAGCTTAGGCATACTGCGGTTCCATCTCCATGGTGACTACGACCGCAGGATTCGGCGCCAGGCCAAGCTCCGCAAGGTCCTCGCCTTCGAGGTGAAGCTCAACCGCTTCTTTGAGGTTGGCGACCACCTCGTCGAGCGTGGCGCCCTGGGTCACAACCGCGATCTCCAGGCATTCGGCCACATAGCCGGACTCCTCCCCAGGCCGGATCACGGCTTTGATGGTGCGTTGGAGATGTGCCATGCGGACCACCTCACTTCTTAGGGGGTTCGAGGTAAATCTTCCGAGCCTCCCACTGCCCGCCCTCGCTCTGGATGCAAATCTTGCCACTAGTGTCGCTGCACTCGTGCGCCTCGTTCATCAGCTTGCCGTTCACACTCGGCAGCACGGTATCGCCGTTGCACACGATCTCATACGTGTTCCACTCGCCGGCTTCCTTTTCGTTGTGCTCGTGGAGCTTTCGGACGTTTCGGCCGCGGACGCGGTCCCCACCCGCCTTGTGCTCCTTGAACTCGAAGCCGCCGATGACCCAGAAGTCGCCCTGGGCGCGGAACGCACCCTGGCACTCAAGGCTGCGGGGCCACACAACGTCCTTGCCGCTCATGTGCACCAGCACGCCGCTGTTGCCCGGCTTGGTGAAGCGCCACTCCATGACAAACTTGTAATTCTTGTAGGCCTTCTCGGTGCGCATGTAGCCGGCGGGCTGGCCCGTGCACTTCACCACACCGTTCTCGACGCAAAAGGTCTTCTCCGGCTCCTTCCCCGCGATGAGGACCCAGCCGCTGAGGTCCTTGCCATTGAACAGCTCGACTCGCTCCTTCGGCTCAATGGCCTCCTCGGCCTCGGCCCCGTGCGCGACGGCCGCGATGCCCAGCAAGCACACGAGCCCCAGAAGCCCCGACGTCCGCCTGCCCATTGCTGACCTCCTTGTGAATGAGTCTCCCCGGCCATGCTCACCAGTATAGGGCCGGACGCAGCGGAGTCAAGCCAGCCGCGCCCGCTTGACTCGCGCAAGCGGCGGCGGGTAGAATGGCCTTGTGCCTGCTGAGCCAGGCGTATCGGTTCAGCGTTCCTCTCAGAAGGGTTGGCAGCCGCATGGAGGCCCCACAGCGCAAGCACGTCCCCGCGCAAACCGTCGCCTGCATCGAGCACAAGGGACCCTACGACGACATTCCCGGCGTCTACCACCAGCTCTACGCCTGGGCTCGCCAGGCGCGGGTCAGGCCCGCCGGACCCGCCTTCACCCGCTTCCTCGTCTCGCCCAACAAGGTGAACTGGGCGAGCGGCCACTTCGAGGTCTGCCTCCCCGTCGCCCGGGGCACGGCCGGGTCGGGCGACGTCCACGTCAAGGACCTGTCCGCTACCGATGTCCTCGCCATCGTCGTCCAATGCCCCTACAGCCAGATGCCGGCCCACTACGCCGAGTTCCTGGCCTGGCTGGACATCGAGGGCGAGGCCCCTGCCGGCCCGCCCCGGGAAATCTACCTTGTCCACCCCGGCGCCGACGGCTCGGGCGACCCGAAGGCGTTCCGCACCGAAATCCAGTTCCCCGTGAGCGACTGACCTTGACGAAGCACCGGGTGGCGTTCTTCCGGCAATATCCCTTCACCCCGGGCCAGAAAGTCCACATCCTCGACGGCCCGCGTCGCGGCGACTGGGAGGTCGTTGCGGCCGATGAGAAGACCGTGAAGCTCCGCTGCCCGGTCTCAGGCCGCGAGTTCGAGTGGAAGAACTTCTGCCACCTCGTCGAGGAGCGCGACGAGGCAGAATGGCCTGCGGAGGACTGACGGCCGCCGGTCACGGGCGGCTGGTGGCCCGCTGCGCCTGGCCGGCGAGGTCGAAGAGCCTGGCGCTCTCATCCTGCCAGCCCGAGCCGAGGTACCAGCGGTGGCCTGGGATGCCGGGGGTCCAGCGCCAGGCGCCGGCGCCGAAGAAGAACGGCCCGCCGAGCTGGTAGTTGCAGAGCGCCCGCCACATGTCGAACAGCCGCCGGTCGAGGGCCTCCTGGCACCGGCGGGCCAGCTCCGGGCCGAGCCGGGCCTTGAGCGCTTCGTCAGTGAGGGCGCGCTCGATGCAGACGCGGGCCTCGCACTCCTGCACCCCCTCCGTCAGCGCCACCAAACGCGTCGTGGCCAGCGGGCCGTCGGGGCCGGGGGCCAGGGCCGAGCTGCACAGATTCAGGTTGATCCAGCTCCCGCCCCAGGCGCCCGCGGCGAAGCGGTCGTGGGCGCGGCCGGTGCGGCGGCCGCGCGGGTCACGGAGGACCGGCCAGTGGTCGGCGCCGATGCGGCCGATGCCACGCAACTCCCCGGTGATGGCCGTCTCGGCGTAGAAGCGCCAGCGGGTTGGGGGATAGCTGTCCAGCTCGAGGTTACGCTCGAAGAGGGCGTCGAGCCGCGGCTCCTTCCAGCCGTAGAGGCTCTGGACGATGGGCCGCGCCTCCTGATTGGTCTGCACCCCGCCATCGGCGAAGCGGAAGCCGCCCCAGACGCTCGCCTGGTACCCGACCTCCGCGATGCCATAGACCTTCTGCGTCCAGCGGCCGTGGCCCTGCTGCACCCACGGCACGCCGGGCGCGATCTCGTGGAAGAACTGGATGTCCTCGCGCGACGGCATGGCGTCGGTGAACATGCCCAGCATCAGGGCCTTGCCGAGGCCGCGTTTCTCGAGCCGCTGGCGGACCTCGGCGATGAGCTGCTTCCAGACCGCCTTGCTGCCCGGAGCGGCAAGCGGCGGCATGGGCTGCACTTCGGCCTTTCCTGTGGCCGGGTCGAGGAGCGTGACGAGCGGGCCGCCCTTGGACGCGGCGAGGCGCTTCTCCAACTCCGGGCCGAAGCGCTTGCCGACGCTCTCCCTGGTGCTCATGTAGACCTCCCAGACCTGGAGCACCACCACCTTGGGCCGGCCCAGGTGCCTCTCCGCGAGGTCCAGGTAGCGGTCCATCACCGAGAAGTCCCATCCGTACTGCTGCTCGCCCTTTTGGACCCATCGGATCATGGACTCGGCGTTGCCCAGATTCGTCTGCGCGATGGCCGGCACGTAGAGAAGCCGCGCGCCGCACTCGCGCATGAGGTGGAACGACGCGGCGATCTTCTCCCAATGCGCGTCGGACCAGAGCGGCACGTTGTACTCGATGGCCAGTGTGTCGGGCGACTGAATGAGTTCCACCCAGGTGCGGTAGTCCTGCGGGTCGGGCAGCGTGTAGTCGCTCACGTCGAGCTGGATGGGGACGCTCACCAGCGTCTCGCCCTTTGCCTCGATGCGGAGCTGCCCCTCGTAGCGGCCGGCGGGGGCGTCGCGCGGCACGCTGACCGTGACCCAGACGGGAACGACTGCGCCGTCGGGCGGAACGTCGCTCAGCGCGCCGAAGAAGGCGGGTGGGCGCGGGTAGGGCGAGCGGATGGCGTCGGTGCCCTGTCCGCTGCAGAAGCCGGCCTCAACGCCCCAATGGAGGCCGTAGCGGACGCGGACCGCCGCGGCGGGGATCGTGCCGCGCTGGCCGCGGAGCGCGCTCGCCGTCGCCTTCAGGCCCGCAATGGGTCGGGAGGAGCCGGCGACAACCTTCCCGCTGAACGAGCCGCCGCGCGCCCCGACCAAGCGGAGCAGCCGCAGCGCCTCGCACGGATCGCCGTAGTCCAGACTGCCGTCCGCCGCCAGAGGATCACTGTTCCAGACCTGGAAGCCGGCTGGCCGCCCGGCGTTGGGCGCCAGGCCGGCCGTGCTCGAGGACGTCAACCCCACCCCGCGCAACTGGCAGGTGTACCAGTCGAAGCGGTTGTGACGGTTCCTGCCGCCAGCCTGTTCGCGGGTCTCCAGGAGGACCTCGTGATAGGGCGAGCGGACAAGCTCGATGGCCAGGACGTTCGTGCCGCGGCGGAGGGCCGATGCAGGGATGGCGAAGTCGTCGAGCCGGCGCTCCCTTGACGCGATGCGCTTCGCCGCCTCGGCATCGGGCGCGGGGGCCAGCCTGCCGGGGCCGATGTAGGTGCCTTCCTGGGCCAGCAGGTCGCGCGAGGCGGCGACGTAGGCACCGAGTGGGTAGCCTTCGGCCAGGGTGGCCCCGGCTGGGAGATGGTGGCGGACGAGTTCGACGCCGTTGAGGTACACGACCGCTCCGCCGTGGTAGCGGAGGGTGAGTTGAAGGTCCTGCACCCTCGCGGGGTCTGCCACCAGGAATCTGCCGCGGAAACACTGGCGGGCGAGGTAGGGTGTCTGGCAGCCGCCCTGGGGCATGGTCCGCAGCCACTGGGAGTCGTCGAAGTCCGCGGCTTGCCAGTTGGCGGGCGGAGGCGGCGTCTCGCCGTCCAGCCACGCGTTCTTGCGGAGAACAGGCTCGATGCGGCCGCCGACGGCGACGACCGGCGGTTTGAGGGTGTGATGCATCCACCAGTAGCTGGTGGCCCCGAGGACCACGGTCCTCTCGGGAGCCGCCGCGGCCGCCACCATCGCCGCGAGCGCGGCCAGGCATGACGCGCAGAGAGCCTTCACTTGAGCATGGTCCCTGGTTCTGGTGGTGTGCCCTCTGCTCCGGCCTTGACCCTCCCCCTACCCCCTCCCTTGAAGGGAGGGGAGTGCCCAACCCCTCTCCCTCTCAGGGAGAGGGTAGGGTGAGGGTCGGGCTCTTGTGTGGGAACCGCGCCAGAATTGCGACCAAGCTCCCTTCACTTCGCCTCGGCTTTCGGCTTGCCCATCGGGTCCACGGGATTGCGGATGGCGACGGGCCGCGGCGCGATGGCCTTCACGAGGTCGGGCAAGTCGTAGCAGGCGAGCGCGCCGGGCACCACCTGGTTGAGCTGCGCCTTCGCCTGCGGCGTGGCCACGACGTCCATCCACGACTCGATGGACTGCTCGATGGTGGCCTCACGGAGGCGCTCGTCGAGCGCGGCGGCGTGGAGGGCGACTGGTCCCCCCTTCTCGATGCCCACGATGCTCAGCTTCGAGGGGTCCACCTCGGGCCGCTCGGCGAGGACGCCCAGGGCCGCGAGCGCGTCCTCCACCCGCTGGCCGAGCCACGGGCGGCCGAGGTGGAAGGTGATGTGGGCGAGCGGGAACTCGTTGTGCCAGTAGCCCTTGGGCTGCGCTGGCGCTGTCTCGCCGCAGCCGCGCACGTCCACGCTCAGCACCACATTGCCCGCCTTGGCGAGCGTCTCGGCGGCACCGCCGGGCGCGGCGTCGGCGGCCTTGCCGCGGCCGTCCACGTAGAGCACCCCGCCCGGCCGCTTCCCCGCGGCTTTCGGCACGAAGAGGAGCGCCGGCACCGGCACCTCGTCGGGCCGCTCGATGAGCAGCTTCTCGATGGAGCAGCCTTCGCGCTCGATGCGCCCAATGGCCTTGACGGCTGGCTTGCCCTCGATGGGTCGGACGCCCGCGAGCCGGCGGACCTCTGCCAGGCACTTCGCCCTCGGGTTGTCCTTCCAGAATGCCTCGCGTTGGGCGGCGAAGGCTTTCGCCCGTTGGAGATTGAAGTCCCACACGGTGGCGCCTTTGAGCTCGAAGACCACCTGGCCGGTCTTGGTGGCCCAGAGGTCCTTCTCGCCCTCGGGCTTCAGGTCGGGCTCGGTCACGGGGTCGTCCTTGCCTTGGAGCCAGCGGCGCATCCAGCGGACCATCGCCTCGCGCTGGGGCTTGGGGTAGCCGTGGCCGCCGGGCACCTCGCAGATGTCCACCCGCTCGCCGAGGCCAAGCAGGGTGAAGAGGCGCTTGGCCTCGCGGAACGTCGCCCACGTGCCCTGCTGGTCGAAGAAGTCCTTACTCGCGGCCAGGATGATTCGCGGGTTCGGCGCGTGCATGGTCAGGTAGTCGGCGTGCTCGATGCCGTCGGCCACCTGGTTGGGGATGTTCTGCTCGCCGTCCTGGGGGCCGATGGTGGCGAAGAGGCGTTCGAGCGACGTGATGTAGCACGAGGGCGCGCCGACGACGATGCGGTCATCCGTCGCCAACAGGTAGGAGCTCAGCGTGCCGCCACCCGAGACTCCCGTGACGCCGATCCGCTTGGGGTCCACCTCGGGGCGGCTCAGAAGGTAGTCGAGCGAGCGGACGCCGTCCCAGATTCGGTAGTGCGCGGTGCAGAGGCCGACGAGGCGCGCCCCGATGTCCACCTGCGTGTGCTCGCCGGTGCCGGCCATCAGGGGCTTGCCATCGGCGTCGAGGGTCTGGATGCGTTCGCCCTGGCCGATGGGGTCATAGGATAGGACGACGAAGCCGTTTCGGACGGCTATCTGCGCGACCTCCTGGTTTCCGCCGCCGGCCTTCGCGTCGCGGTTGTGGCCCGAGGGGTTGAGGATGGCGGGGAACGGCGGCTTGCCCGTCGTGGGCACGTAGAGGCAAGCGGTGACGTGGTGGTTCGGGCGGCTCTCGTAGATGACCTTCTCGACGCGATAGCCGTCGCGCTCCAGCGTGCCGACCACTTTGGCGTTCAGCGGCGTCTTTTCGGGGAATGGTCCGACTGCTGCGAGCCACTTCGCCCGCATCTCCTTCTGGCGCGCGAGCACCTGGTCGGCGGTCGTGAAGGCGTCAGTCGTCTTCCGCCGCGCGTCGAAGTGCTTCTGGCACTCCCCCAGCAGATAGGCGTGGAACATCCGCTCGCCCGCCTTGGGGGGGAGGCAATTCAGGTCCTCCTTCTCCCCGCCCTGCGCCGCCACCGCGGCCACGAGCATTGTCACCGCCAGGCCCCACATGATCTCGTGCATTGCGTGTCTCCTCTGTGGTCCGCGAGATCGGACCGATCCGACGGATCCGACCGAACCTACCTCTTGCTCACCAGCTCTCCAAACGGCGCCAGGAGCTGGTACTTGTTCTGCCACGTGGTGTACATGATGCCCAGGGCGCCGGGGGTTTTGTCAAGCGCCTCCAGCCAGCCCTTCGGGTTGCCCAGCGTGTCGGCGTCGTAGTAGGCGCCGGCAAGGGTCTTGAAGCCGAGCTTCGAGAAGTGGGCCAGGCTCGGCTCGCGCTTGTCGTAGTACCAGCAGACGATGATGAGGTCCTTCGGCACGTGCTGCCAGGAGCCGGCGAAGTCGCCCTCGACGAGGTAGTAGTCCCCGTGGGCGTTGTGGTTCGGGTCGAGCATGTCGGACCAGCAGAGGACCTCGGCCTTGGGACTGGCCTCGCGGATCATCTGGAACTGGCGCGTGATGCAGTTGCCGAGGATCTCGCCCATCGTCATCTTGCGGCTCTTGCACGCCTCGCACGAGCCGCCCGCCCGCACCTCGTCCATGCTCAAGAGCCACCTGTTCGGCCCCAAGTGTTTCTGGACGAGGCGGACCTGCTCCTTCCAGATCTCGTAGAGCTTCGGCTCGCCCATGCACACGCTCACCTGCCCGCGGTTGATGGCCACGCCGTGGTAGTAGCTCACGCGGAGCCTTTCGCCCTCGGCGATGCGGGTGCCGGGCAGCAGCTTGATCGGCGGGCCGTCGTGGTCGAACCGGAAGTTCAGCTTTGGGTCAGCCATAGGCGCGAAGTCCTTCCCCTCCTCGTAGATGGTGCCCGAGGCCTCGCCGCGAACGGCGACCGGCGTGCCCGGGCGGCGCAAGACATTGGCAAGGCCGACCTCCTCAACCTTCAGGTCGTCCACCCAGAACTTGCCGCCGCGCCCACCCCAGGCGCCGATGTAGAGGCGCACCTTGTCGTATTCGAGGCTGTTGAAGCCGAGGACGACCTCCCGCCAGTCGCTCGTCGCGGGCGCCTGGGGCTCGAAGGGCGCCAGGGCGCGGCCCTTCTCGGTGAGCACCTGCACGCGGAAGGCACGGGTCGGCTCCAAGCCCTCGGTCTTCACCCACACGCTCACGCGATAGCAGCGGTGCGGCTTGACCGCGACCTCCTGCATCACGCGCGCGTGGCCGTGGCGGTCGCCGCCGAAACCCTCGAAGCGGAGCGACGCCTTGCCGCTGTGGAAGACCGCCGTGTCGGCGAAGCTCACCTCGCCGGGCTTGTCGTGGAAGCGATAGCCCTTGAGCTGATGCCCCTTGAACTCCTCGAAGCCGCCGTTGGCCACCTCGACCGGCGGGTCTGGCACGTGCCGCGCCTCGGCCCCCTTGACGACAAACAGGGCGTCCCTCACGGGAATGCCGGCCGCCAGGTTCTTGTCGTGTGCCAGCACGCTGCCGCCGTAGCCGGCCGAGAAGAGGATGGGGATGATCTCGACCTTGTGCTGCTGGCAGAGGGCCTTCACCTGCTCGACCCGCCCGAAGAAGTGCTGCGGCTGAAGGTCCAACCGGTCCCACCCCGTCGCCAGCACCATGCCGTTCAGCCCGTGCTCGGCGGCGGTGCGAACGATGTCGCGGATTTCGGCGACGTCGCTGTCCTTGTGCAGCCCGCGGCTCACGTAGACCCAGCGGCAGGGATAGACCGCCGACCCCGCGAAGGCGCCGCACGTGACCAGGCCGACAAGGGCCACAAAGTAGGCCCGCTCCATGGCGTCGTCTCCCAATGCCTGCGCGGCTCCCCACGGCAGGCAGCCATTCTACGCCACCGCAAGCCGGAGATCAACGCCGGGGTGGGAACGGGGTTGCAGTAACGGATTTGTGCGCCGCCCGCTCTCGTTCGTAGTTCGGCGTTTACGCGGTTCTTCCGTGCGCCCTGGCAGCCCTGAAGACCGCCTGAAGGCCGAACTACGAACAGGAACGCCCGCTTCGGCGCGCAAATCCGTTACTGCACCCGTGGGAACGGTCGGGATGGCTCTCAGTCCGGCTCGCCGACAACCTCATAGCGGCCGGGCGACCGCTGAATCCGGTAGCCGAGCTTCTCCAGAAGCGTGATCGAAAACCCTGTCAGCGGGCCTTCCGCGAAGATGTCCCTGAGGGCGCGCGCTAGCCCGCATTTCTCACCAACTGCGAAGTCCCGAAGGCACGTAAGGCTATAGCCGGCGGCGTAAGCCGCCGGATCGCAGGCGAGAGCCCCCCAGCCCCGACGGGGCGGCACGACAGAGCGCGGGTGCCGCCCCGACGGGGCTGG
>VGYV01000077.1 GCA_016872855.1 Planctomycetota bacterium | reverse complement strand
AAGAGCGCGTCAGGCGTCAGCCGCGTGATCGGGTCGAGGTAGTCAATCCCCTTCGCCACGTCGAGGAGGATGATGCTGCCAGCCGTCATCGCGTGGTGGGCGGCGGCGGTGGCCATGACGCGGGAGGAGCCTGGCACGGCCTGGGCCTCCCACACGCCGACGGGATGGAGCGTGTTGTTGCCGTAGAAGATGCGTGGGTCGCTGCCGTCGGGGCGGACAGTCCAGAGCTGTTGATAGTGGACGGCGTTGCGGTCCACGTAGTCCCAGCGTGTGTAGATGACGCGGCCGTCGTTGAGCACCGAGGGGTCCCACTCATGGGTCTCGTGGTAGGAGACGGGCCGAGGGTCCGAGCCGTCGGCATTCATGAGGGCGAGGGTGTAAACTGGGCACGGCCCGGCTCCGCATCGGTGGAAGCCGCCGCGGCGGGTGGAGAGGAAGATGATCTTGCCGTTGGGGAGGTAGCGGGGGGAGAAGTCATCGGCCGGCCCTTTGGTGAGTTGCCGCAGCCCAGTGCCGTCGGCGCTCATCTCGTAGATGTGGTAGAAGCGGTCGAGGTGGGTCGTGCGGTTGGGCGGCGAGGTAGGCGTTTCGCAGTAGGCGAATAGCACGCGCTTGCCGTCGTGGGACACGTCAGGTGTCTGATAGCTGCCCAGGGGCAGCTTGCCGGCGGTCAGCTCGCGGGCGGCCATTGACTCGCCGGGCTTGTCGAGCACGAACACCCCGCCGCCCGGCTTGGCGCAGGCGCCGTAGTATTGCGTGAGCTGGTGGCTGAAGACGCTGGGCACCTGCTTGACGAAGAGGATTGGCCCCGTCTGCGCCAGTGGGTTGGCAAAGACGAGGCGCCGGCGAGCCTGGTGGACCCGCCGCCACAGGTCCTCCCATCGGGCATCTTCGGTCTTCGGGTCGCCTGCGAGCTGCTTCCACTGGCCTTGGAGCACACGCCAGATGGCCGACAAGTTCCTGAGCTGGGCGCCCGCCGCCTCCAGGTCGCGGAGGAGCGCGTCGCCGCGTTGAAGCGTCTTCTCGATGGCGGCGGCATAGGTGCTGGGATTTCGCTCCGTGCCGATGCCGTCCTGCATGCGCCAGTCGCGCTCGATGAGCGCCGCCTCGTCGGGTGCAGCGCTCAGCACGGCCGCTAGCAGGAGGACAGGTTCAGCGAGCACCATAGCGGTTCCCCTGAGTGTGTAAGGGGTAGTCTACACACTGGCGGCCGGCGCTGCAAGCGCAGGGTCTGATGAGGGTGCGTGGAATCCCCTACGCTCAAGGCGACCGTGTTCTCAGCCTCCGAAGGAGGCGGTGGAATATAGCCCCACGGCTCTCAAGGCGTCGCCGTGGGCTATACTCCGCCACGCCCTACGGGCGTTGGGGCCGTAGCCTCTGGCCGTAGGAGATTCCACGCACCCGTCTGATGGCATGAGAAGGCGCGCCCCGCAATGGGGCGCGCCTGTGAGGATCGCTGCGGGAGCGCTCACTTCATCTTCATGTTGATAGGCAGCGTTCCCGTGGGGGCCTCAGGCTTGGGCGGGAGGACGGGGACGCGGGTGGCCTTGGGTTGGGTGACGACGATCAGGTAGCCGTCCATGTACCGCACCGAGACGCCTGTCTCCTTGAATTTCTCCTGGAAGGTCGCGGCGATCACCTCGCCGATGTGGTCGGGCGGATGCTTGTCGAGCAGGTCCGTCTCCCAGAAGGGGTCGCGGCCGCCGGCCGCTCCGGCCACGGGGCCGATGTGGGCGCGAATCCAGTAGTAGTAGAGGGGGTCGAGCTGGGAGCCGAAGAGCGTGGGCGGCAGGCGGGAGCCCTTGGCGGCCTCGGTGATGTCGCGGATGTCGTAGACCGTGACCTGGGGATGAGGCCTGGCCGAGTCCTCGGTCGCCACGACGAGCGCCTCGTCGGCATACGTGCTCACGAGGCCGACCTGTCGCAGGGTGTGCTGGAGAACGGAGAGGGCGGAGCAGCCGCGGAGCTTGAGGGTGACGGCTTTGCCTTCGAGGGCGCGCCGCGCGTCGGCCTCGACCACGATGTTCACCTTCGCCGCGTCTCGGACCAAGTCGAACACCGCATCGGGGTCCTTCTTCTCCACGTTTACCTCTTCGATGCGCGTGTTGGCTAAGCGCACGGTGATGGCTTCGAGCGAGTTCTCCGGCGGGGCGGCGGGTGCCTCCCCGGCGAGCGACGACGCCATCAGTGCCGCGATCAGGGTTGCCGCGAGAACGAGCCGCATTCCCATCTGGCGTCTCCTTGATCCGGATGGTAGCACACAGGCCACAGAGAGGCCCCGTCTCCAGCCCCAATCTCAGTATAGCGAGGAGCGCACCAAGAGTCAACAGGATTCTGCGCGAACTCGCCCCGCGCCCCGGCATGCGGTTTGCGCTTGACTTCCGCCGTCCGCCAGGTACAGTAGGGGGGACGGGAGCAGGAAGGAGGTGTCCGATGCCAAGGTGCCGGCCCCTGGTGGGGCTCCTGGTGTTCGCGGGCCTGGCGGCCTACGCCGCGGGCGACTTCAAGCACGGCGATTGGGCGATGGTGAACAAGGATGGGGCCGAGATCAAGCTCGGCAGCGAGGTCATGGCCACGGTGAACAAGGGGCAGCGGCTCAAGCTGTACTGGGTCTTCAAGGAGGGCGGGTATGCCCTCATCTACTACAAGATGGGCGGGAAGACCTGCCCCGGCTACATCCGGCTGGCCGACCTTGACCCCGCGCCGGGTGCCCAGGAGAAGGAGAAGGCCCTGCCCAAGAACCCGTTCGCCGTGGACGACAAGGTAGTGGTCATCGCCAAGGAGGCCAAGCTCAAGGCCGGCGACCAGGTGGTGGCCACGCTCCCTGAGGGCACGCCGCTGGTGGTGCAGAAGGTGAAGGACGAGTGGCTCGGGGTCACGACCACGGTGAACGGGAAGCCGACTCAGGCGTGGATCCACTCGCGGGACGTGGACTACCCGACTCTGAAGGACAAGGAGAAGCTGCCGCCGGCGAAGGAGCCGAAGAAGGACGGCGAAGACAAGAAGTAGCTTCCGGCGCGGACTTCCGTAGCGACAAGCGTCCTGCTTGTCGAAGAGTTGAGGAGAGCGGCAAGCGGGACGCTCGCGGCTACGCTAGATTCGGGGCCTCAATCTTGCGCCCCCCTCGCGGCGCACAGGGGCGCAAGATCGGCGCAACGGCCGTAGACGGGGGCTATTGGGCGATTCTCCGAACTTGCAGCCCTTTGGGGGGGCGCAAGATCGGGGGCCGGTGCGCCAGGCAGGCTTGTGGCGCGGCGGCGCTGGGCGTATCGGCAGCCGGAGGCGCAGCGCGCGTAAGTGCTTGGCTTCCAATGCGTTGCAGTCGCAAGTGCCCGCCGAACCAGCGTTGTGGTGCTAGAGGCGGCGCTCGATGGTCGCCTTGGCCTTCTGCTCGTCCAAGATTGACTGCACGCGCTTGCGGACCAGTTCGCCGATGACGTTGCGGCGCGCGCCGAACGGGGTGAGGTAGGCCGGCTCCTTGTCGGTGACTTTGATGATGTGCCAGCCGCGGCTGCCCTGGATGGGCTTGGTGAACTCGCCGACCTTTAGCGCCCAAGCGGCCTTCAAGAGCGGCTCGTTCTCCTCCACAATCCGGCCCTGCTGGTCCACCGACTTCCGCAGGAACCAGCCTTCCTCGCCGCCGCGCAGGCTGGTCACCCGGTCCGAGTAGGTCCGGGCCAGCTTCTCGAAGTCCTCGCCCCCCTGGAGCTTGGCGTAGATTTCGTCAACCTGCTCCTTGGCCTTCTTCAGCTTGTCGGGCTCGTGCTGGATCTCGGCCGTCTCGATGAAGATCTGGCTGATGCGGATGCGGCTACCGTCGTAGTGCTCGGGGTGGGCCTCGAACTCCTTCTTGATCTCCTCCTCCTGGACCTCGCCCTGGAGGCGCTGGCCCAGGCGCTCGAAGCCGAGTCGGAAGGCGATGAGGCCGGCGTGTTCCTCCGCGGTCAGCCTCATGGCGGCGATCCAGCGCTCGTACGTGGTCCCGTGGCGCTGACGCAGCTCGTTGTCGAGCTGCTGGATGGCGCGCGTGACGTCGGCGCCGGTGGCCCGCAGGCCCTGCTTCTCGAAGTAGCGCTGCCAGAGCACCCGCTCGATGAGCTGGTCGAGGAGCAGCTCGTACTTCGGCGGCGGCGTGTTGGGGTTGAGGATGGCGATCTGCCGCTGCGCCGCCTTCAGGTCCTCCCGCGTGATGTAATCGTCGTCCACCCGCCCCACCCAGCCTTCCGGAGCCGCCACTTTTCCCTTCTCCTTGGCCTTCGGCTCGTCGGCCTTCTTGGGGGCGTCATCATCCTTCTTGGTTGCTTCGCCGGCCGCTGCCCAGCCGCTCATTGCCAGAAGGGCAAGGGCCAGCACTACCCACCGCAGTGTGCCAGAACGGTCCATTCCGCCTGCCTCCGAAAAGAGGGATCGCCCCGGGGCAAAGAGAGCGGAAGCATTTTCTTTCCGCTGCGCCAAGAGTCTACCACACGTTCCACCCCCGTGCAAGTGCGGGCGCCGCTCACGACATGGCGATGAGCTGGCGGATCGCAGCCGCCGTCTCTTCCAGGGACGCCACGGAGGGCGGCACCTCGGAGATGAGCGCTCCGTCGTAGCCGGCGGCCCGCAGCTCCCGCATCACCGCGGGGAAGTTCACCTGGCCCTTCAGCAGCGGCGGCCACTGGACCACCATCTTCTCCCAGGAGAAGTCCTTGGCGTGCACCTTCTTGATGTGCCGCCCGCAGATTCTCGCCCAGTGCTCGGACTGGTGGAAGATGCGCATGTTGCCCGGGTCGAAGTAGAAGCCCACCCGCGGGCTGCCCACCTGGTCGAGGAACTGCGCCATCTCCAACGGGCTGGTCAGAAAGCCGTTCCACACGTACTCCACGCCGATGTTGACGCCGGTCTCCTCGGCGGCGGGGGCCAGCTCCTGGAGCGAGCGCAGGGCGTTGGCATAGGCCACGTGGTAGAAGAGCTCGGCGTTGGGCCGGCCGCCGATCGTGTGGAGAATCGTGTCGGCCCCCAGCGCCTTCGCCGTCCGCAGCATCGCCTTCGCCGTCTCGATGCCCGCGTGGCGTTCCGCCTCGTTGCTCGTCATCAGGTTCGACGGCTTCCCCCCGCTGCCGCACAGGGACGTGATCTCGATCCCCACATCCGCCGCGACCCGTGCGAGTTGTGCGAGGCCGTCGGCGGGCGTGTCGAGCGTCAGTTCGCTCCCCTCGCGGGGCACCACCTCGATGGCCTCGTAGCCCGTCGCCTTCGCCTGCTTCACCAGTTCGGCGAAGCTCCACTCCTTGGGCGTCACCAGCGCGCTCAGTCCCACCTTCACGTCTCGTCTCCTTCCACCCTTGCCCCCCTGCCTCCCCCTGCGACTATCGCGCCATCGCCCGCCAGAGTCAACCGCGGCTTCGGACCTGGCGCTCTATGTGCGGAGCGTCGCGCCCAGGCGTTCGGCAAGGGCGGCGACGATGCGAGACTGGCTGGCGTTCACCTCGTCGTTCGTGAGGGTGCGGTCGGGCGCGCGGTAGGTGATGCCGAAGAAGATGCTCTTGTGGCCAGCCTCGATCTGGGTGCCGCGGTAGACTTCGCCGAAGCGGACGGCCTCGATGTGCTCGGCTCCCGCTGCCTGGACGGCACGGACGACCTCAGTCCAGGTGACGGCCTCACGGATGACGATGGCGAGGTCGCGCGAGACGGCAGGGAACCGCGGGAGGGCGCGGAAAGTGCGCTCGAGGCTCGCCGACGCGGTGAGCATGTCGAGGTCGAGTTCCGCCACATGAGGGGCCTTGCGGAGGCCGAAGGCTGCGGTGCCTTCCTCGGAGAGCTCGCCCATGTAGCCGAGCAGGCTGCTGCCCAGGTGCCAGGCCCCTGCGGCGCCCGGGGTGAGGAAGCCGTGCGCCACGGGGCCGAACGTGCTGCGGGCGAGCACGCCGAGGCGTTCGAGGACCGCCTCGGCCGCGCCCTTCACGTCGCTGAAGCCCTCGTGGGCCACGATGGCCAGGCAGCGCTTCTCCTCGGGCAGGCGGTGTCCAGCGGCGCGCCGCAGATAGACGCGGTCCAGCTCGAACAGGTGGACCTCGCCGATGGCCTGGGCCTGGTTGGTGCGAGCGACCTGGAGGAGGGAGGGGATGAGGCTTCGGCGAAGGGCAGCCTCGTCGCTCCGGAGGGGGTTCTTCAGGCGGATCGGCTCTTCGGCGCTCCAGGGGGAGAAGCCGAGGGCCAACGGGTCGGGCAGGAAGCTGGTTGTGACGGCCTCGGCGTAGCCGAGGCGGATGAGGGTCTCGCGCGCGAGGGCGGCCACGCGGTCGGGCTTGCCCACGGGAACGTCCGTGATGGCCAGGCGCGAGGTCTCGGGCACGCGGTCGTAGCCGTGGCAGCGGGCGACCTCCTCGATGAGGTCAATCTCGGCCTCGACGTCGGGGCGGAAGCTCGGCACGCTCACCGCGAGGGCATTGGGTCCCTCGGGCTTGACGCCGAAGCCGATGCCTTCGAGGAGCTTGGTGGCCTGCGGGGCCGAGACGGCCAGGCCGAGGACCCGCTCGACGCGCGGGATGCGGAGGGTGACGGAGCGCGGCTCCTCGCGGGTGAGATTCACGTCAATCACGCCCGCGGCGAGCTTGGCGCCGGCGTGCTGTTGGATGAGCGCCGCGGCGCGGCGCGAGGCCCACTCCACCGTCGGAGTGTCCACGCCACGCTCGAAGCGGTAGGAGGAGTCGCTCGACTTGCCGGTCGCGCGCGCGGTGCGGCGGATGTTGACGGGGTCGAACTTGGCGCTTTCGAGGAGGACGACGCGGGTGGCGTCGCCGATCTCGGTGGGCAGGCCGCCCATGATGCCTGCCAGTGCGACGGGGCGGGTCGCGTCGGCGATGACGAGCTGGTCGGCGGCCAGCTTCACCTCCGAGCCGTCAATGAGCTGAATCACCTCTCCCGGAATGGCGAGGCGAATGACGACGGCGGCGCCGCGCAGGCGCTCGAAGTCGAAGGCGTGCTCGGGCTGCCCGCACTCCATCAGCACGTAGTTCGTGATGTCCACGATGTTGTTGACTGGGCGGAGGCCGATGGTTTCGAGCCGGCGGCGCATCTCGGCGGGGGCCGGGCCGACCTTCACGTCGTAGAGCACCCGGGCCGTGTAGCGGGGGCACAGGTCAGGGTTCTGGACCTCGACTCGCGCGATCTGGGTGACGGGACGCGCCTCCTCGGCAAGAGAGATGTCGGGGATGCGAAGCGGCTTGCCAGTCATCCCTGCGATCTCGCGGGCCACGCCGGTGTGGGAGAGCAGGTCGGGGCGGTTGGCCGTGATCTCGAGCTCGAGGCAGAAGTCGTCGCCAACGGGGGTCACGCCCTCGACGGCGAGGCCGCGGAGGTTGAGGCGCCGGGCCAGTTCCTCGGCCGGCAGGTGGAAGTCGCAGTAGTCCTTGAGCCAGCGATAGCTAACCTTCATGGCCCTTCAGGCCCTCCTGATTCGTTGGAGCCCATTGCCTCTTCGCGCTCGATGCGTATCTTGTCGAGAATGCCGTTGACGAATGAGCCGCTGTCGGCGGTGCTGTAGCGCTTGGCCAGGTCAATCGCCTCGTTGATGGCCACCTTGGGCGGCACGTTGTCCCGGAAGAGCAGCTCGAAGGCGGCCAGCCGCAGCACGTTGCGGTCCACCGTCGCCATGCGGTCCAGGTCCCAGTGTTCGGCGATGGCGCGGATGCGCCGGTCCAGCTCGGCCCGCCGCGCCCAGCAGCCAAGCACCAGGCCGCGGGCGAACTGCGCCACCGACGGGTCGGCCACCGACGGGTCCAGCAGCCGCTGCAACAGGGCGTCCAAGTCCTCAAGGACTTCCGCCCCGCGCAGGTCCAGTTGGTAGAGAACCTGAAGGGCCGCTTCCCGGGCCTGCGTCCGCTTCCGCAAACCGCACCCCTTCGTCTGAAGTGGCCCCCACGTGCCGCACCACCTGCACCCCCCCTCCCTCTCAGGGAGGGGGCAGGGGGAGGGTTGGGCGCGCGTCCCAATCCCACAGTCCCACCCTCACCCTGCCCTCTCCCTAGAAGGGAGAGGGGTGAAGATGGGCGAGGCCCCGCCAGGGCGCAGGTATTCTACTAGCCCTGTGCGGGAGCGTCAAGCGGCTTGTCGCCCCGCCAACGCGCTGGTATAATGCAGGCACAGAAGAGGGGATGGGTGGATGACTGGATGAGTGGATGGTTGGCAGAAGCCGGGCCTCCTGGGTCTTCTCATCCATCCACTCATCCACCCATCCAGTCATCCCCCACCAAGGCGGCAGCCCCAGTTGGCCTCGAGGAGGACTCCGATGCGGGGTGACGAGCGACACTCCACCACCATCCTCTCGGTCCGCCACAAGGGCGTCGTGGCCATCGGCGGCGATGGGCAGGTGACGATCGGCGGAACGGTGGTGAAGCACAACGCCCGCAAAATCCGCCGCCTGCACGACAACCGCGTGGTCGTGGGCTTCTCGGGGTCCACCGCCGACGCCTTTGCTCTCCTGGAGCGCTTCGAGGCGAAGCTGAAGGACTTCCAGGGCAACATGCCCAAGGCTGCCACCGAGCTGGCCAAGGAGTGGCGTACCGACCGCGTGCTGCGGCGGCTGGAATGCCTGATGGCCGCCGTGGACAAGGAGCACTCGCTCCTGCTCTCGGGCAGCGGCGACGTGCTGGTGCCCGACGACGGGATAATCGGCATCGGCTCCGGCGGCGCGATGGCCACCGCCGCCGCGCGGGCGCTCATCCGCCACAGCTCGCTCGACGCCAAGGCTATCGTCGAGGAGGCCCTCCGCATCGCCGCTGGCCTATGCATCTACACCAACGACCAAATCTACGTGGAGGAGGTGACGTGACGCGTGGCCTCCGCGGGAACGGCACGAGCGATGGGGCTCCCTTGGACAGAGCGCGGTTGGCGTGCGCGGCTCCGACGAGTGACCCCGGCCATCGCCTGCCTCCTGGCTGTCGGGTGCTGCGGCCTGCGCAGGGCCTCGGCCCCTTCGGGGCCGCACTTCTCGGTCCTGACGTACAACGTCAACAACTGGGCGTTGGCCAGCGCCGCGGAGACGCTGACTGCTATTCGAGCCGCGGGCGCCGACATCGTGTGTCTCCAGGAGACGAACCCGTCGTGGGAACGGCTCTTCCGCGCGGAGTTTCGGGAGGCATACCCGCACATGGGGTTCCGCCACGCGCGGGGAGCGGGCGGGCTGGGCGTGATGTCCAGGTGGCCCGTGGAGGACGTCGAGCATATCCCGCCGACCGTGGGCTGGTTCCCCGCGTGGCTTCTCAGGGCGGAGACGCCCTTGGGACAGGTTCAGTTCCTCGACGTCCATCTCCGCCCGGCCATGAATGATCGCGGGCATGTCGGGGTGGGGCCGTACTTCTCGACGCGGGCGGTCCGCCGGAAGGAGATCGAGGCGCTGTTCGCCCACGCCAGGCCGAGGCTGCCGACCGTTGTCCTCGGCGACCTCAACGAGGGGGACCTGAGCCCGGCCGTCCGATGGCTGCGTGGCAAGGGCCTGGTCAACGCCCTGCGCGAGTTCGACCGCACCACGAGCACGTGGCACCACCGGTCCGGCCTCCTCCGCATCGCCTGGCGGCTGGACCATATCCTGTATTCGAAGGAACTGCACTGCGTCGGGGCCCGCGTCATCCGGGCGGGCGGGTCGGACCACTATCCTGTCCTTGCGACGTTTCAGGGAGCCCAAGGAGGCTAGCTCGAGGCCATGAAACAGCTCACACCCCGCGTCATCGTCGCGGAGCTCGACAAGTACATCGTGGGCCAGGACGCGGCGAAGCGGGCCGTGGCAATCGCTATCCGCAACCGCTGGCGCCGCCAACAGCTCCCGCCCGAACTCCGCGACGAGGTGACGCCGAAGAACATCATCATGATCGGCCCGACGGGGGTGGGGAAGACCGAGATCGCCCGCCGCTTGGCCGGCCTGATCAGCGCACCATTCCTCAAGGTCGAGGCGTCCAAGTACACCGAGGTCGGCTACGTCGGCCGCGACGTCGAGTCCATGGTCCGCGACCTCACCGAGGTCGCGCTCAATCAGGTGAGCGCCGAGGAGCGCGTGACGGTGGAGGAGCGCGCCCACGAGATGGCCGAGGAGCGGCTCCTCGACCTGTTGCTCCCCGAGCGCCCGAAGGCGGTCGAGGAAGGCGCCGAGACGACGACGCAGGAGCAATACGAGCGGGCGCGGGAGCGCTTCCGCGGCCTGCTCCGCAAGGGCAAGCTCGAGGACCGCCAGGTGGAGATCACCCTGGAGGAGCGCGCGATGCCCTCGGTCGAAATCTTCTCCAGCTCAGGCGTCGAGCAGATGGGCTTCGACTTCCAAAACCTCTTCGAGCGGCTGGCCCCCACGCGCCACGTGAGCCGCCAGATGACCGTGGCCCAGGCCCGCGAGGCCCTGGCCGGGCAGGAGGCCGAGAAGCTGCTCGACCGCGAGAAGATACGCACCATCGCCCTGGAGCGCGTGCAGAGCTCGGGGATCATCTTCCTCGACGAGCTTGACAAGATCGCCGCCCCAGGCGCCAAGGGGGCAGGCCCCGACGTGTCGCGGGAAGGCGTCCAGCGCGACCTCCTGCCCATCGTCGAGGGCTCGACGGTTGTGACCCGCCACGGCATGGTCCGCACCGACCACATCCTCTTCATCGCGGCCGGCGCCTTCCACGCGGCCAAGCCCTCCGACCTCATCCCCGAGCTCCAGGGCCGCTTCCCAATCCGCGTCGAGCTGGAGAGCCTGGGCGAGAAGGAGTTCATCCGCATCCTCACCGAGCCCGAGAACGCCCTCACCAAGCAATACGCTGCGCTGCTTAGCACGGAGGGCGTCGAGCTGGCCTTCACGCCCGACGCCATCGCGGCCATCGCGGCCATCGCGGCGCAGATCAACCAGCGCACGCAGAACATCGGAGCGCGGCGATTGCACACCGTGCTCGAGAAGCTGGTCGAGGACATCTCGTTCGACGCCCCCGACCTGCCCCAGCGCAGCGTCACCCTCGACGCCGCCGCGGTCCGCGACAAGCTCAAGGCCATCGTGGCCGACGAGGATCTGAGCCGCTACATCCTCTGAATTGGCCTTGCTTTTCCCCATCCGCTTGGTATAATATGAGCGTTGGAGCGTTGGGGGATGGTGTAACCGGTAACACGCCTGACTCTGGATCAGGAAAGCGGAGGTTCGAGTCCTCCTCCCCCAGCCATCCCCCGCCGGCCCAGGGGCCGGCGGGAAGTTCCAAGCCCCAAGCTCCAAGAACCAACCGGAGCGGCCGGGTGGTTGGGATCCGGTGGTTGGAACTTGGCTCTTGGAACTTGGGATTTCCTGCCTGTCGCCGTAGGCGACAGGCAGTGTGCCCCCATCGTCCAGCGGCCCAGGATACCAGGTTCTCAGCCTGGGGACCGGGGTTCGAATCCCCGTGGGGGTGCCAACAGGTCGGGGCGAGGCGCCCATAGCTCAATTGGACAGAGTCGCGGCCTACGAAGCCGAAGGTTGGAGGTTCGAGTCCTCCTGGGCGCGCCAGTGCTATGTGGGTGCTGAGCAGCAGGCCCCGATAACCCCTGGAGAAGCGCTTGCCGGCAGGGGCCGTGCGGGGCTTCTCTTTTCATGAGGAGTTCGAGCAATCGGCGAGGCGGCGAGGCCGACGTGGGCGACCGACGAGGGGTTCATGCGGCTCGCCCTCGCGGAGGCCCGCCGGGCGCTCGAGCACGACGACGTGCCTGTGGGCGCCGTGGCCGCGTGCGGCGGCCAGGTGGTCGGCCGGGCGCACAACCAGCGCGAGCTGTTGCGCGACCCCACCGCCCACGCCGAGATGCTCGCCCTCACCCAGGCCGCGGCGGCGTTGGGGCGTTGGCGGCTCACGGGCGTGACGCTCTACGTGACGCTTGAGCCGTGTGCGATGTGTGCTGGCGCCCTGGTGCTCGCGCGGGTGGACCGGTTGGTCTACGGCGCCCGCGACCCGAAGGCGGGGGCCGTCGAATCGCTCTATCAGTTGCTCGCCGACGAGCGGCTGAACCACCGCGTGCCCTCCGAGGGCGGCCTGCTGGCCGAGGAGTGCGGGGCGCTCCTCACCGAGTTCTTTCGCAAGAAGCGAGGCAATTGTGGATTGCGGATTGCGGATTGCGGATTCCAGGATGGGTGTGTCTGAAATCTGGAATCTGGAATCTGGAGTGCTTCGGAGAGGTGCCAGAGCGGCCGAATGGGCCGGTTTCGAAAACCGGTGGAGGTGTCATGCATCTCCCGGGGGTTCGAATCCCCCCCTCTCCGCCAGGAGCATTTCCGATTGCCGATTTGCGATTGCCGATTGAGGAGCCAGACGAGGCGCATCAGGAGCAGTCGCGTCAGCGTCTTGACATTGGCAATCGGAAATCGAGAATCGGAAATGACTGGAGAGGTGTCCGAGAGGCCTATGGAGCACGCTTGGAAAGCGTGTGGTCGCCGAAAGGTGGCTCGGGGGTTCGAATCCCCCCCTCTCCGCCAAGCAGATTGCCGATTGGCGATTGCCGATTTGCGATTTTCAGAGTGAGGAGCCCGATGAGACGACTGCTCCCTTGCCTGGCTCTGGTATTCATCAATGTCGGGCCTGCCGGGGCAGGCACCTTTCCCTGGGGCGGCCCGCCGCGGCCGAGCCGTGAGCCGCACCCGACCGTCGTGGCCCTTCGCGACTCCACGGCGACGCTGCGGACGAATCTCGGCGAGATCACCCTGAAGTTCGAGCCCGACGGCGCGCCCAACGCGGTGCAGGCATTCGTCAAGCTCGCCGAGCGCGGCGCGCTCGATGGCGTCCGCTTCTACTGTGTGTTCAAGGACAGGATGATCATCGCAGGCACGCCGCCTGGTGAGAAAGCCGAGACCATCGAATATGAGAATACCCCGCAGTCCGTGACCGCGGGCACCGTGCTCCTCGACCGCACTGCGGACGGGCAGAACTGCCCAAGCCGCTTCCTCATCGTCCTCGCCGACCAGCGGCACCTGGACGGCGATTTCACGCAGATTGGGGAGGTCACGAAGGGGCTCGACGTGGCGAAGCGTATCGGCTCGATGGCGACCCGCCCGTCCGACGGCTCGCCGGCCCCTCTGGAGGACGCAGTGATCGAGCAGGCGACGGTCGCCCGCAAGGCCACGCCCGAACCGAAGGAGACAAAGAAGAAGTAGCACACGGCCGTGCTAGGCGGGGCGCTAGCGGTGCCCTGTAACCCGGAACCCGCTACACCGGGGTCGAATTCCCTACCGAGGCGCTCGACCCTGGCCGAACCGGCACGGTAAGTGGCGTTGAGAGCTGGGCCCCATGCAATGGGTGGGTGTGAACCAGGTCAGGTCCGAGAGGAAGCAGCCTTAAGCATTTCGTCCCATGTGCCGTGGGATCGCCTGGCTGGAGCCAACTGCCGCGAACGACGACCAGGTGCGGCGTCGAAGATGGGTGCACGGCCGTGTGCTTCACATAAGACGCTCCCGTTGCGCAAGTCCCTCTTCTGTGCAGGCGATGCCCGCTGGCGCCGGAAGGACTGCCTGAAGGCAGGACTCCAAACGCAGCCCTCCTTGTTCGGAGTCCTGCCTTTAGGCAGTCTTGGGTTTCCGCAATAGGAACCAATGAGCAGGCATCCTCGTGGACTATCTGGTTCTCGCTCGAAGATATCGCCCGCAGACATTTGACGAGGTGGTGGGCCAGGAGGGGGCGACGACCACGCTCCGGAACGCCATCGCCGCAGGCCGCGTGGCCCACGCCTACCTCTTCAGCGGCCCGCGCGGCGTCGGAAAGACCACCACCGCACGCATCCTGGCAAAGGCCCTCAACTGCGAGAAAGGCCCCACGGCTTCGCCCTGCAACGCCTGCCAGTGCTGCACCAGCATCACCAACGGCGACGACCTGGATGTCATCGAGATAGACGCCGCGTCGAACACCAGCGTGGACGACGTGCGGGTGCTCCGCGACAACGTGCGCTTCGCCCCGGCCCGCGCCCGCTACAAGGTCTACATCATTGACGAAGTGCACATGCTCAGCCGCTCGGCCTTCAATGCCTTCCTGAAGACGCTCGAAGAGCCGCCGGGCCACGTGAAGTTCATCTTCTGCACCACCGAGCCGCACCGCCTGCCCGACACCATTCACTCGCGGTGCCAGCGGTTCGACTTCCGCCGCATCTCGGTGGCCGACATCGTGCGGCGCCTCGAGCAAATCTGCCGCCACGAAGGCACAAAGGCGGAGCCCGAGGCCATCCACCTCATCGCCCGCAGCACCAAGGGCGGCATGCGCGACGCCGAGACGCTCCTCGACCAGCTCACCTCGTACGGCGGCGGGAAGATACTGGTCAAGAACGTCGAGGAGGCCCTCGGCGCACTCCCACGGCGCGACATCTTCGCCCTCGTGGACCACCTGGCCGACGGCCAGCCCGACCATGCCCTCGCTCTCCTCCACCGCGCCATCCAGGACGGCAAGGACACTGAGAGCCTCCTCAACCAGCTCATTGACCACGTCCGCTCCCTCCTCCTCCTCAGCGTCTGCGGGCCCGAGGCCGCGCTGCTCGACGAGACGCCCGAGGACACCCAGGCCCTCGACCGCCAGCGCCGCCGCTTCAGCACCGACGCCCTTCTCTACATGAGCCAGGTGCTCTGGGACACGCTTCGCAAGGTGAAGGAGAGCGCCCAGAGCCGCCTGCCCATCGAGCTGGCCCTGGTCAAGCTCGCCCAGAGCGACGGCCTCCAGCCCCTGGCCGAGCTGCTCCAGCGCCTCCAGGCCCTCGAGTCGCGCCTGGGCGCGGCGGCGCCCAACCCCGCAAGCTCGACCGCGCGGCGGCCGGAGCCGGCGGCGGCGGACGAAAAGAAGAAGAGCGTTCCACCCCCCGCGCCCGTAGCTGACCGCGCCGAGGCGCAGGCCGAGGAGACCGAGCGCCGAGCCGAGGAGCACAGCAGGCGCCAGGACCAGGCGGCCGAGAACCCCGTCATCCGCAAGGCGCTCGACATCTTGCAGGGAGTCGTCGTCCACCGGGAGAAGTAGCCGATGCCACGTGGTTTCAGCGGAATGGGCGACCTGGTCCGCCAGGCGCAGAAGATGCAGCAGCGACTCGCCGAGGTCCAGCAGGGCCTCAAGGAGCGCGTCGTCGAGGGCACCGCCGGCGGAAACATGGTCCGCGTCCTCGTCAACGGCCAGCAGGAGATCGTCGCCGTCAAGATTGACCCCTCCGTCGTGGACCCCAAGGACGTGGCGATGCTGGAGGACCTCGTGCTCGCCGCGGCCCGCCAGGGCCTCAAGAAGGCACACGACCTGGCTCAGGACGAGATGGGAAAAGTCACCGGCGGCGTGAACTTGCCAGGCATGTTCTGACGCGTGACGCGTGACGCGTGACAAGAGAAGACTGGGCCGAACTTCTTCGGTCACGCGTCACGCGTCACGGGTCATGCTTGCGGAGCGAGGCGTGACAATACCGGGCGTGTACACGGAATCCCTCTCGCGCTTGATCGCCGAGTTCGGCAAGCTCCCCGGCATCGGGGCGCGCACCGCCGAACGCCTCGCCCTCCACATCCTCAAGGTGCCCCAGGAAGAGGCCGAGGCACTCGCCAAGGCCATCCAGGACGTCAAGCGCAACACGCGCCACTGCTCGCTGTGCTGCAACGTGACCGAGCAGGACCCGTGCGCCATCTGCTCCGACCCGCGCCGCGACCCCACAGTGCTCTGCGTGGTCGAGCAGCCGCGCGACCTCCTGGCCATCGAGAAGACAGGCGCCTTCCGCGGCGTCTACCACGTCCTCATGGGCCGCATCGCCCCCCTCGAAGACGTGCACCCCGAGGACCTGACGATCGGCCGCCTCGTCCAGCGCATCAGGGCCAAAGGCGTCAAGGAGGTCATCCTCTACACCAATCCCGACCTCGAGGGCGACGTGACGGCGCAGCATCTCGCCCAGGTCCTCCGCCCCCTTGGGGTCAGGGTGAGCCTCCCCGCGCGCGGCATCCCCACGGGCAGCCAGATCGAGTACGCCGGCGAGTCCATCCTGCGCGACGCCCTCGAGGGCCGGCGCGAGATTCCGGGCTAGACAACGCACCGGCTTGCGGGTATACTACTAGCGACCGCCACGCTGTTCGCCTTCGTAGCGAGACGCCTGCCGGCCAGCCCCCGCGGCTTGGCCAGGGAGATAGAGCCGATGCAGATGCGGATGGAAGCGCTCCTCCAACAGCGGCCCGAGCTTCGCATGAAGCTCGCCCCGCAAATCATACAGTCCATCGAAATCCTCCAGCTCCCAGCCCTCGAACTCCAGCAGCGCCTCAAGCAGGAACTCCTCGAAAACCCCGTCCTCGAAATGGCCGAGACACCCGTCCTCGAAGAGGAGCAGGAGGAGGAACCCGTCCCCGAGCCCGCCCAGGAGGAACGCGCCAAGAGCGACCTGGAGTTCGAGCGCCTGCGCGAGATCGAGGACATCGTCCGCGAGTACGGCTCGCAGACCTATCGCCGCGTGGTGGACCCGACCGAGACCGACCGCAAGTACGAGGCGATGCAAAACACCGCGGCACGCCCCATCTCGCTCCAGGACTACCTCTTCGACCAGTACACCCTCCTCGACACGCCGCTGGACCTCGACGAGGCGGCCCAGAACATCATCTACAACATCAACGACGATGGCTATCTCCTGGCTCAGGACCCCGAGCACCCGGAGGACGCCTTGCCCGAAATCGTCGAGTCCATGGAGGGGCGGGCCACCATCGAACAGGCGCAGCGCGCGCTCGAGATTATCCAAAGGCTCGACCCGCCAGGCGTCGGCGCCCGCAGCCTCGCCGAGTGCCTCCTCCTCCAGATGCGCCACGACCACGACCACACCCTCGCCCGCGAACTCATCACCCACCACCTCGACGACCTCTCGGCCAACCGCATCCCCAAGATCGCCAAGGACACCGGCCACACCCTCGACGAAGTCAAGGACGCCATCGCCTTCATCAGCCACCTCAACCCCAGGCCAGGCACAGCCTTCAGTGCAGAGGTCTCACCCTACGTCGTCCCCGACATCGTGGTCGAGCTCGTGGACGGCCACTACGAGGTCCGCCTCGAAGACGACCGCATGCCGCGCGTCTACATCAACTCCACCTACTCCCGCCTCCTCCGTGAGGAGGGCACGGGCGAGGCGGCACGCGACTACATCCGCAAGAAGATCCAGGCCGCTCGCTGGCTCATCGAGTCCATCGAGCAGCGCCGCAACACCCTCTACAAGATCGCCCGCGCCATCGTGGACATCCAGCGCCCCTTCCTCGAACGCGGCCTCGCACACCTCGTCCCCCTCAAAATGCAGACCATCGCCCAAACCACAGGCGTCCACGTCTCCACCGTCTGCCGCGCCATCGCCGACAAGTACATGCAGACCCCCACCGGCATCTTCCCACTCCGCTTCTTCTTCACCGGCGGCACCCGCACCACCGACGGACGCATCCAGTCCCGCAAGAGCGTCAAGGACATCGTCCGCCGCGTCATCGAGGCCGAGGACAAGCGGAACCCCCTCTCCGACGACGAAATCGCCGCCCGCCTCCAGGCCCAGGGCCTCGACATCGCCCGCCGCACCGTCACCAAGTACCGCAAGGCCCTCGGCATCCCCTCCACCCGCCAGCGCCGAGCCTACTGACCGCGTTTCGCGCCGCCGAGAGGCCCTAGGAAACCACCACAGGAGGCATTGCGGTGGGAAGTATGGTCTTTCGCAGGGCGTGTGGGCTTCCCCTGCTTCAGGTTCTGGCCGCGGGGTTGGCGATGCTTTTCGCGTCTTCAGCCTCGGCGGCACGCATTGTTCTCCTGCCGGAGAGGGTGAGGGAGGATGGCGCCCCGATTCTGCTCGGGGAGATAGCGCGCGCTGAGGCGGTGCAGAGGCCCGCTGGTGCCAAAGGCGAGCGCCCGCGCGAGGGCTACGCCATCACCATCGCCGTCCACGAGGTGCTGCGTGGTCCACTCGACGCGAAGGAGATCGAGATTCGCTTCTCCTCGAAGGGCTACGCACGCGTCTGGGAATCCGATGACAAGCCGGAACCAGGCATGAAGGTCCTCGTGTACCTTGCCTCAGGAGAAGGGCCCCAGTGGCAGGACTACGGACTCCCCGGCAGCATCGTGCGCCTCAAGACATTCGATGACTCGGTTGTGAAGACGCAGCGGCGCATCCTGAGGTTCTGGTCCATCCCCACAGCGGAAGAGCAGGAGAAGGCACTCAAGGAAGGCTGCTTCGATGCCGACCTGGGTTTCAGGCTGTACTGTGTCCGCGTCCTGTGCGATAGGGCCTTCCCGCCGAAAGCAGGTGCCCGCGAAACCGACTCCTTCCTGTGGGAGGTCTTCAATGACCCGCGGGCCGACCTGGAGACATTGATAGCCTGCGACAACCACTTCTGGAACCGTTTCCGGTCTCTCGGCTGGTACACATTCGAGCCACGATACCGGCCCTGGCTCGCCGCGATAGAGCGACACATGAAGGAGGAAGGGGTAATCCACCACAACAGCTTTGACTACGCGGTGACGGCCGTGTGCTGCTTCTCCACGCATCGCGAAGAGGTTCTACGCCTCCTCCTGGCCATCATTGGCGGCCGCAAGGAGATCTACAAGTTCGGCACGACCCAGCGCATCGGGCTCCTGTACGAGATCGCCCCGGCCACGGCCGAGGCGAAGCAGTTCAATGAGCGCATCCTCGAGAAGCTCAGGGAGCTTCTCTCCGCCAAGGACGTCACGGTGGCCGACGGAGCGGCCTGTGCTCTGGGGCAGATCTGCGTGGGCTCATCGAAGCTCGGATTCCCCTACGAATCGGTCCACGTATTGGTAGGGGAGGAGGCCAAGAAGGGCCACGATCCGCATGTCAAGAACCGCCTGCAAGCCTACGTGAGAGAGGCGGAGGCCGCGGCGATCAGGACGAAGCGAGTTCGGCGCGACGCGGCGCCCCCGCTGGCTCTGGCAAACTGGGCCGCCCACGTTGGCGAGAGGGTCCGGGTCGTCGGCCAGGCTTCTTACGAGCGGACCCCGGAGTGGGGTGCAGCGGCCAAGGCGGGCGATGGACTG
>VGYV01000076.1 GCA_016872855.1 Planctomycetota bacterium | reverse complement strand
GCAGAACTCTGTCCTGGCGGAAGGCCTAACCAACATACTTCGGAGCCGCCTCTCCGGCGTGGACGTCAGCGAGACGGCGTGCAGGATAGCGACGTTCAGCCTCTATCTGGCGCTCCTCGACCAGCTCGAGCCACGGGACATCCAGAAGCTGCAAAGCGCCCGCTGGAAACTGCCGAGCCTTCTCCATCTGTCCGATGCTCCCTCTGTGCCCCCTTCTAAGGCCACCATCTTCCAAGGCAATTTCTTCGACCGCAAGCTACCGGTGTCGAAGGGCGCATTTGACCTAGTCATCGGAAACCCACCTTGGGTCGGCCGCGGCGAGCCGAAGGACCCGTCGTTTGCTCAATGGTGTGGTGAGCACAAGGACATGGATGTTCCCGAGAACCAGATGGCTCACGGCTTCATGTGGCGTGCCCCGGAGTACCTGATTGCCGGGGGCCGGGGGTGCTTCGTTCTTCCTGCAGCCGTACTCTTGAACAAGACTACGAACGACTTTCAGGGCAAGTGGTTCCGACGGTTTGCCGTCGACAAAGTCACCCAACTGTCTGACCTGAGCTTCGTCCTCTTTGTTGGATCTGACCGTCCCGCAGTTGTTGTGCGCTTTAGGAATGAGCCGCCGGTCCTCAGCCAAGCGGGCATTGTCTACGCAGCGCCGAAGGCGGACCCGCAGAGCTTACGGGGCGGACCCCCCCGCATCTTCGAGCAGGACTGCTGGCATGTCAGGCAATCGGAGGTACTGCTACGAGCCGGGGCGGAAACAGCGCCGGTAGTGTGGAAAGAGCGGCTTTGGGGTACGCCGAGGGACCTCAGGTTCATTGATAGGTTGCTGGACATACCGCCTCTGGGTGACTTGGCCGGCCCTCCCGGCAGCGGGAAGCGGTGGGTGGAGGGTGTTGGCTTCAAGCCATTTGATCCCACGAGGCGCAAGCGGAAACCGGCGAGGAAGGAGAAAGTGTACGACGCTTGGTGGCCCAGGAATCACCTTTTCGTGGGGGCGGGCTCCGACTTCAGCCTCGTCCTTGTCCCACACGACGCGGGCCCTGTCGGCGACCGTTTCCGCAAATTGCACAGAAGCCCCAGCGAGACTCTTTTTCGCCCGCCGATGGTCCTCTTCAACCGAGGCTTCACGAAGGTCGCGTTCTGTAACTTCCCCGTGTTATTCCGCCACTGGCTACATTCCATCGCAGGCCCTCGCCAAGACGAAGACATTATCCGCTTCCTTGCAGCAACACTCGCCTCTGACCTCGCCACCTATTTCCTCTTCCACACGGCTGGGAGTTGGGGTACTGAACGCGACCAGACCCACGTGTTTGAGGTCCTTCGCATGCCGTTTGCACTTCCCAGCCAGACAGTTGACCCAGGCAGAGCTGAGGAGATTGTGGCGAAGGTCTCTGCGAGGCTTGCGCGTCTTGAGGGAGCCGTTATCGATGGAGCGGGTCTTCGCGCACAGTTGGTTCACGACGCCAGGAGAGACCTCTGGCCGATGATTCGCGAATACTACGATATCGACGGGTGGGAGGAAATGCTCATCGAGGACACGCTACGGATTTCTGAGAAGAGTTCTACTCCAGGAGGCCCAAGCGCTGACATTCCGGCGCTTCGCGCTCCGGGGCGCGGTGCGCGGGAACGGTACGCGGACATGTTGTGCCAGGTGCTGAACACGTGGGGCAGAGGCAGTGGGTACACGGTCAACCGCTTAATCGTGGCTCCGCGTGCTGCCAGTGTCGGGGTAATCACGCTTGCCAAGGATCGTGCTCCACGGGAGCCTATGTGGTCAGAGGGATCGCAGGAACTCGACCGGGTGTTGGCGAAGATCGCGAGACTGCTCCCCCAACGACAGGCCGGAATTGACGTAGTCAGGGGCATGAAGGTTTTCGACAGGAATGAGCTTCATATCGTGAAGCCGCTGATGCTGCGCTTCTGGACGCGGACGGCTGCGCTGAACGATGCCGACGAGATTGCATCCGCCATCCTGCGCGCGCGATAAAGGGGAGGCGATGGACCTCACGGGCGATCCAAGTCTCTGGTCAGACCTGGTCCCCGACCGGTTCATGCCACAGATAATCGCTCTCGTCCTGAACGGCTGGGAGTCCTTCGAGAAGCCCGGAACGGATGACCTGGAGGTCCCCATCACAAAGCGGTTCTGCTGCTGCCTGCGCGACCGGAAGAACCAGAGCCGAGTCTTGCCATTCAGCATCTGGTGGGAATCACCGGAACTCGATGCCGCGACCGGCACGGAACTGGGGCGCATAGATCTCAGGTTCTCTCACGGCCATAGGGAGGATGTCTACTTCGCGTTCGAATGCAAGCGGCTGAACGTCGTGGGCAGCGGGGGAAGGCTCCCCTCCCTTGCCGGCGAGTATGTGCAAGAGGGCATGATGCGCTACGTGGAGGGCAAGTATGCAGGGAGCTTGGACAAGGGTGGCATGTTGGGCTATGTGATGAACGGCGACGTTCCGGCAGCGATTGGAGCGGTTGGCCGAAGCATCACAGCGCGACGTATGGAACTCAAGCTCAGCAACGGTGGGCTTGAGCGTTCCTCCATCGTGCCTGCTGAAGACAGAGTGAGGGAGACTCGCCATTCACTCGACCGCCGCGGATTTGTGATTCACCACCTCTTCGTCGCAGTCGGCTGATCTGCCAAACCTATCCGTGCCCATCCGTGCAATCCGTGGTTGGCGCCCTCCTCTCGGCGGCCTTGGCGGCTTGGCGGTCAACCTGTCTTCTCTGCTCCCTCCGCGGCCTCTGCCTGAGAATGTGTTTCGCGTTTCGGGTTTCGCGTTTCGCGTGTGAAGACGCGCGGGCTCATTGCCCTGCGCCTCCGCGCAACCCGTGGCCGATTCCTCTTCTCGGGTGCCTCGAGCTCTGCGGGCGCCACCGCACCAAAGAAACCCTCGCCGCGGGCGACTGGATCCTCCGCCACATGCGCGACGGCACCCTCCTCAAAATGCAGGAACGCGACGGCTCCTGGAGCGAGGGCCGGGGCAACGAAGCCCGTGCCGGCGCCTGCTACTCCACCTCCATGGCGGTCTTGGCGCTGACTCCGGCGTACCGGCAACTCCCCATCTACCAGCGATAGCCAATCGTCCTCGTCCCTCGTCCATCGTCCTCGTCCTCGAACGATGCCGGGGGAGGAAGCCCTTCTTGCAAGAAGGGCTTCCTCCCCCGCACCCCCCACCATCCCAAGAACTCTGAACCTGGGCAGCGGCGGGCCACTTGCACAGCCGCCGTGGCGGTAGTATGATGCAAGCGGTCGGTCCACGCGACAGGCAGGTGATGAGGGAGCACATGGCTGCCAAGCAGAACACGCTCTGGGTTCACTCGGAACCCGGCGACTCGATCCTGACCCTCGCGGACCGGCTCGTAGCCTGCGTAACCAACCTCATGCGCTCGGCACGGAACGAGGAGGAGTTGCGCATAGGCTTCGAGAAGGCGCTGGCCCCCCTACTGCGCGACCTCGGGGTGACACGCGACCCCCGCTACGAGATGACCGTCTTTCACAGCGCGGGCGCCGGCCGCGCCGACGCGGTCCACGGCCAGGTCGTTCTTGAGTACGAGCCGCCGCGGGCTTTCCGATCCAAGAGCGCCGTCGAGCACGCCCTCGGCCAGCTCGTCCAGAACATTGGTGGCGCGGCGCAGGCGGGGAAGCCTACCCTCTTCATCGAAGACCCGAAGTTCGTCGGCGTCGGCTTCGACGGCGAGCAGATTTTCTTCGTCCACTACCGGGGGCCAAAGGCCAAGCCCAAGGTCGAGTTGGGCCCCAAGGACTTCGTGAAGACTGGGCCCTACCCGTTCGAGCGGGCTGCCGCGAAGAACCTTTTGGCTTCCATGCGCGCCCTGTCGCGCCGGCTCCTCACGGCGGAGGAGCTGGCCCAGGTGTTCGGCCCCCGCGGGACCATTGCGCCCTACGTCGTCAACGCCCTGGAGGACGCACTGGCGAACTGGCCGAGCACCCCGCGCGTCCGCGCCTTCTTCGACGAATGGCGCCGCCTCTTCGGCATCGTGTACGGCGAAGGCTTCGCCGCGCACGGGGCCGAAGAGGCCGAGAGCCTCCGCCGCTCCTACGGGCTGCCGCCGAAAGCGGACCTCCAGGGCCTCCTGTTCTGCGTCCACACCTACTTCGCTCTCCTCATGAAGCTGATCGCGGCCGAACTGGTCTCGGTCTCCAAGACCTCTTTCATGTCCTCCTTCTGCCACGATCTGGCGAACAGTGATGACCCAGCGCTGCGTGCGGAACTGGAGAGCGTGGAAGGTGGAGGCGTTTATGCGAAACGGGGCGTGACGAACTTCTTGGAGGGCGACTTCTTCCGGTGGTACCTCGACGCCCTCTCCCTGGAACTGAAGAACCGTATCCGGGACTTGGCGGCTGCGCTGGCCGAATTTGAGCCGGCCACGTCCACCATCACCCCCGAGGCCCAGCGGGACCTTCTCAAGAAGCTCTACCAGTACCTCGTCCCGCAGGAGGTCCGCCACGACCTCGGGGAGTACTACACGCCCGACTGGCTGGCGGAGCTGACCCTCGATGAGGCCGGCTACGACGGCAACACCCTCAAGCGCTTCCTCGACCCAGCCTGCGGCTCGGGCACGTTCCTCTCCCTTGCCATCCAGCGGGCCAGGAAGTTCGGCGAGGAGCATGGCGAGCCGCCGCGCGAGACGGCCAAGCGCATCCTGGCCAATATCTGGGGCTTCGACCTCAATCCCCTGGCCGTCATCGCCGCGCGCACCAACTACCTCTTCGCCCTGGGCAACCTGCTCCATGAGGTCGAGAACCCCGAAATCCCCGTGTACCTGGCCGATTCGGTCCTCTGGCCCCAACGGCCCGGCACACTCACTGCCGAGGACTTCTTGCCGGTCAGGACAGCCGTGAGGACCTTCCATGTCCCCACTCTTTGGGTGAGGAACAACGGCTTCCTGATGCGCCAGGCCGCCCCCATGGTGGAGGAGATGACGAAGGCGAAGTACCCGCCGGCAGAGGCCCTCAAGCGCCTCAAGCGCAAGGGGCTTGCACTGCCCGGGCATGAGAACGTCGTGCGCAGCTTCTACGAGGAACTGCTTGAGCTGGAGGAGCGCCAGGAGAACGGCATCTGGGCGCGGTTCCTCAAGAACGCCTTCGCCCCAATGGTCGCCGGCAAGTTCGACTACGTAGTAGGCAACCCGCCCTGGATTCGCTGGGGCTACCTGTCGCAGGACTATCGCAACGCAACGCTGGAGATGTGGAAGGACTACGGGCTATTCTCGCTCGAGGGCATGGCCGCGCGGCTCGGCGGCGGCGAGAAGGACTTCTCCATGCTCTTCACCTACGCCGCCATGGACTTCTACGTCGCCGACAAGGGCAAGCTCGCATTCCTCATCACCCAGGAGGTCTTCAAGTCCAAGGGCGCCGGCGAGGGCTTCCGCCGCTTCCAGCTCGGCGAGCGCGCACCCTTCCGAGTCCTCAAGGCGCACGACCTGGTTCAGGTCCAGCCCTTCGAGGGCGCCGCCAACAAGACCGCCATCCTCGTCGCCCGAAAGGGCGAGACCACCCGCTACCCCGTCCCATACACCCTCTGGCGGCGCAAGCCCCGCGTCGGACGAATCCCCACCGATGCGTCATTGGATAAGGCCAAGCCCCTACTGAGAAAGACTCGCCTCATTGCGCACCCCATGTCAGGGACAACCGGCTCCTGGCAAACGATGGGGCCTGGCCAGGAACGTCTTGCGCCCATCAAGGGCGAGAATGCCTATGAGGCCCGCCGTGGCGCGAGCGTTGAGCCATACGGAGTCTTCTGCCTGGAACTCAAGGAGGCCATGGCCAGGGATAGGGCTATCGTGAGGAATCTGGTGGAGATAGGAAAGCGCAGCATACCTGGCGTCGAGGAAGTCGTGGAGACCGCTCTACTGTATCCCGGTGTGCGGGGTGCCGACATTGAACGATGGGGGTGCAAGCCGGCGATTCACGTGCTGTTGGCGCAGGACCCGAAGAAGTCCAGCCCCTATCCCGCCGAGATGATGCGGCAGAGGTGGCCTCACACCTACAGCTATCTGACGCGGTTCAAGGACATCCTGCTCTCGCGCGGCTCGAAGACGGTGAAGCAGTTTGCGGAGAGGACCGAGTTCTACGCGATGTTCGGCATCGGCCCCTACACGGTGGCCCGCTACAAGGTGGTGTGGAAGCGGATGGCGAGCGACCTGGTGGCCGCCGTGGCCTCCCACGTCAAGACCCCCTACGGTTTCAAGACGATCATCCCCACCGACACGACGTCGCTGATTGCTACCGAGGACGAGGCGGAGGCCCACTACCTGTGCGCGGTCCTCAACTCCACGCCCGTGCGGGACTTCATCAAGACTTACTCCTCTGCCGGCCGCGGCTTCGGCGCCCCATCGGTCATGCAGCACGTCGGCATTCCCACATTCGCTTCCGGCAACCTGGTGCATGCGAGCCTTGCCCAGCTATCGCGCCAGCTCCATGATCTCAGGGAGAAGGACCGCCTGATGGAGATGCCGCCGCTGGAGAGGCAGGTGGACGAACTCGCAGCGCAGCTCTTCGGCCTCACGTGACGCCCATCTCCCCACACGGCTATCATCCGCGCCCATCCGCGTAATCCCCGGTCAAGACTCCTCATCTCTGCTGCCTCTGCCCCTCTGCGGACTCTGCGTGAGAATCGGTTCTGCGTTCGTGGATTCGCGCAGATTCGCGGTCCCTTCTTTCCGTGGCGGGCTTGCGCTAGAGCACTTGGCGCTGGCATGCGCGGGCGGGGTGGTGTACAATGATAGCAGGCAAAGCCAAAGGAAATAAGGAGGCATGGGCACGGCGTCGGCCACGGTGGACATTCACGACCTCGCGCGGCGCGGCGAGGCATACTACAGCGAGCACCTGCGCGCCAAGCTGGAGCCGGAGCACAACGGGGAGTTCCTCGTGCTCGACGTGGAGACGGGGGACTATGAGTTGGGCACCAGCCAGGCGGCGGCGCTGGAGCGGGCCATCGCCAAGCATCCTGGGACTGTTTTCCATATCCAACGCGTCGGCTATCGCGCCGCGGCGCGCATCGGGGCCAGGTTCCGCGGGAGAGAGGCATGATTACTGGGAGGGTAAGCGCCGAACGCGAGGGCGTGGTGAGGGTGCAGATCGGCGCCCCGCGCGGCAAGCCGCAGACGCTTGAGGCCGTGGTGGACACAGGGTTCACAGAGTCGGTCGCCCTCCGGCCTGAGGAGATTGCCGAGCTGGGCTTGCCGCTCCACGGCGAGGAGCGGGTGGTCCTCGCCGACGGCAGCGACACAGTCCTCCCCGTCTACTGGGGCGTGGTGGCTTGGCTGGGCGCCTCGTTCCTTGTGCCGGTTTTCCAGACCGAAGGCGGCGCGCTGGTCGGCATGGCCCTCCTCCACGGCTGCCGGTTGACAATGGACGTGGTCGAGGACGGCCCGGTCCAGATCCAGGCGCTCCCGAATCTCTGACCTGCCCTATCCGTGCCCATCCGTGCCATCCGTGGTTGATGCTATCTTCTTGGCGGCCTCGGCGGCTTGGCGGTCAAGCTGCCTTCTCGGCTCCCTCCGCGGACTCTGCGTGAGGGGAAGCGGCGAGCGGCGAGACACGAACCGCGAGCTTGGGGTGTGGCGCTCGGCGCTCGCGGCTCAGGGCTCGCGTCTCTTCCTATCCGCGCCCACCCGCGTCATCCGCGGTCAAGACCTCTTCTCCGCTGCCTCGGCGTAGAGGCGGCGGAGGATCGGCCAGTACTTGTCGGCGATGGTGATGAGGACGCCGCGGCGCTCGCGCTCGATGCGGTCGGGGATGGTGACCTGGAGGAGGACTTCCTTTCTGCCAGTCTTGACGGGGGTGAGGAAGCCCGTGAGGGCACCCCAGGCCTGCTGGGTGCGCAGGCCGACGCTCGCGGCAATCTCAAAGAGGCCCAAGGTGCGCTGGCCGGCACGCACGAAGGCGCCCAGGATGCGGTGCTGCCGCTCCGTGCTGCCGGTGGTCAGCTCGGCGTCGGTCCAGTCAAGGGATTTGGACCATCCGTGGGCTCGACCCTTGCGTTTCCTCAGCTTGGCGAGGGTTGGGTCAGGGGTGGGCGGCGGCACGCGGCGCACGGGTTCGCTGGGCGGCGACGGGGCCGCGGCGGAAGGGGTCCCGCGGTAGAGGCGGCAGACGATGGGCCAGTACTTCTCGGCGATGGTGACGAGTTTGCCGAGCCGGTCGTATTCGGCTCGCGGCGGCACGACGATCTCGAAGAGGTGCTCTTTCCTGCCTGAGCGGGCAGGGAAGAGGAAGCCGGAGATGGCGCCTGAAACCGCGTGCTGGGGGATGCCGGCGGCCTCGGCGATCTCGATGGTGCCGAGGGTGCGCTTGCCGGCGCGTGCGAACGCGGCGAAGATGCGCTGTTGGTTGGCGGTGCTCATAGTCGTCAGATCGGAGTCTGTCCACTCGGGGGTACTGGACCGGCCCGGGCCTGGGCCGCGGCGTTGGGCGCCAGCCTCGCCCCCTCTCCCTTGGGGAGAGGGTTGGGGTGAGGGTGCTTGCGCTCCTGCGGCGTCCTGAGAAGGCACCCTCACCCGCCCGCCTTCGCCAGAGGCTACGGCGGGCGACCTCTGCCCTCGACTTCGCTCGGGCCAGGCCCCGAGGGAGAGGTGAGGCCTGGCTGGTTGCTTGGGAGGCGCGGGCTCGCGGACGCCGTAGAGGGTGCGGAGGGTGTCGAGGGAACGGGCGAGGGAGGCGTCGAGGCGGGTGAGCTTGCCTTCGACGGTGCTCTTCTCGGCGGCGAGCTGGTCGGCCTGGGCCGTGAGGTCGCGGAGGCGGGCCTCGAGTCCCTCGCGCTGGCGGCGGGCCTGGGCGCGGATGACGGCCAGGTGTCTCCAGGCCTGCTCGCGCCTTGCCTGGGCCGTGCGGATGCTGCGGTCGGCCGCGCCGCTGGCCAGGGCGCGGGCGCCGAGGACGGCGGCAAGTCGCCGGGCGGAGACGAGGTCGGCCAGGTCGGCGCGGCGGACGCTGAGGAGCAGGGATTCGGCGAAGGAGGGGGCGTTGGCCCAGAGGGGGACGTAGAGGCGTATCTCTTCGCCGTTGGTGAGGACGGCGAGGAGGCTGCGTTCCTGGTAGGCGTAGCGTTCGAGCTGGTCGAGGTGGCGGTCGAGGGGCTCGCGGGGGCGCTTGGTCTCGACGAGGATGGCCATGCCGCGGGGGAGGCCCTGGGAGAGGACGATGTCGCGCTGGCGGTGCTCGAAGCGCAGGCGGCTGTGGCCGAGGGCTTCGAGGAGTGGGACGGCGAAGTTGATCTTGACGGCCTCCTCGTTGTCCCCGAGGTCGTCGGGACCGAGGGCAGCGAGTTGGCGGAGCTTGGCGAAGTCGGTTTCGGGCATGGGCGGGGTCTCCGTGCTCATGTTCGCCCGCATGCTCTGCGGCCGGGTCTCAGCCCCCGACTGGGGGCGTTTGAGCCGTAGCCCAGAGTGACCGAAGGGAGCCCTGGGATGGCGGCGCATCCCCCTATCAAAGCCCCCGAAGGGGGCGCCTCTCGGAGTCTGAATCGCCCCCTTCGGGGGCTCCCACATGGGTGGGCGATCCTTCCCAGGGCTCCCTTTGGTCGCCCTGGGCTACGGCTGGGTCGCCCGCGTTCGCGGGCTACGAAGTCGGGGGATGTGAGCAAGGATGAGGCCTCCCTGTTGGCTTCAGGCCAGGCGGGCGCGCTTGCGGATGAACCACTCGATGCCCGCCAGGGCGACGATGAGGACGAGAAGCGGCCAGGAGTTCCAGATGGCCCACTGGCGGCGGTCGGGGAGGGTGAGGGTGGCGGCGCCGAGGGCGGCAAGGGCATCGGCGGCGTGGGCGGGGTCGGCGACGCGGCCGTTGGTGAGCGTGGCGATGCGTTCGAGGAGGCCGCGGTTGGCGGCCAGCTCGATCTGTTCCTGGGGCACGGCCGGCTCGACGAAGAACTCGGTCGAGACCTTGTCGGCGCCCTCGGAGGCCAGGAGGTCCTTGGCGGCGGGGGCCTCGAGCTCGACGCGGTACGTGCCGCCGTCGAGCTTGCCCAGATCGGCGCTGTAGAGGCCGAGGGAGTTCTTCACGTAGTCCATCTTGCGGCGGAGGACGGGCTTGTCGGCGAGGTAGACGACGGCGGCCACGTCGGGGCTCTCGACGGGGGTGAAGTCGGGCTGGGTGATCTTGGCTCGGACGCGGACGACCTGGTCTGGGGAGTAGCGCGGGCGGTCGGTGCCGAGCTTGACGAGGTTGGTGCCGGCGGGCAACTTGTCGGAGGTGGCCCAGCGGAGGACTTGTCCCCAGAAGCGGTGGTGGTGGGTGTCGCCCACGCGATAGCGGAGGCGCCAGGTGTGGTCGGTGGCGACGAAGAGGACGCGGCCCAGGGCGGCGTTGTGGGTGACGAAGAGCGCGTGCTCGCGGATGTATTGCTGGCGCTTCTCCGCATCGGCGTCAGCGTTCTGACTTCCCCCTTTTGCCTTCTGCCCTTTGCCTTTTGCCTTCTGCTCTTCGGCTTCCGGCTTCTGCCCTTCGCTCGCACCAGCCCTCATATAGTCGGGGGCCTGGGGCGGCAGGGCGTAGGCGAGGATGAGGGCGGCCTCCTTCGTGGTGGTGATGGGGTGGCGCCAGGCGAGGTCGGGCAGCGACGCCCACGTTTCCAGGTTCTCCGCCGGCTCGACCTTGAGGCGGGTGATGACGTGCTCGCGGCCCTCGGGGGTCAGCTCGATGTGGAAGCGCTCGTCGGGCGAGGCCACGTAGTCGTCCGCCGTCTCCGCCGCCTTGAACGTCACGGGCAACAGGTCGGCCAGCGGGGCGCTCGCGTAGGCGTGGGGCATGTGGCGCGGGCCGGCGATGACGATGAGGACGCCAGCGCGGTCCTCGACGAACTTCTTGAGGATCTTCTGCTGCGGCTCGCGGAGGATGTCGGGCTCAACGTCGCCGAGGACGATGACGTCGAACTTCATCCACTCGGCTTCATTTTCGGGCAGAGCGGTGGCCTCGGGCTCGTCCTTGGGGCGTGCGGCGGAGGCGTGGACGCGGCGGCGGGGCGGCTGGCCGGGGATTTCGTCGGGGTGGAGGACCACGTATTGGAGCTTGACCGTGCGGTCGCGCGACGCGAAGAGGTTCTTGAGGTAGCGGAACTCCCAGCGCGGGCGGCCCTCGATGACGAGGAGGCGGGTCTGATCGTCGGTGACGCTGACGGCGAGGGGGCGCTCGTTGTTGGAGGCGAGGACCTCGCCCTCCACGTCCTCGACCTTGACGCGATAGGCGTGGAGGCCGCCCTCCTTCGGCTCGTCGGCGAGTTGGACGCGGGTGCGCAGCTTGTCGGCCTCCACCCGCACCTCCTCGGTGTCCACGGCGGTCTCGCCGTCGTAGAGCGTGACGCGGACGGTCTTGCCCGCCAGGCCGTCGAGCTTGAGGTCGGCGTTGAGGTAGAGCTTGTCCTTCGAGTAGACGGTCTCGGGCGCTTCAAGGCCGACGACGGCGGCGTCAATGGTCGGCTTTGCCCCGCCGCCAAAGACGATTGAGGAGACGGGCACCTGTCGCAGGCCGATGCTGCGGGCGAGTGGCTCGACGGGGGTTGCCGCGTTGTGCTGCCCGTCGGTGAGGAGCACGATGCCGGCCAGGCGGTCGGCGGGCACTTCGGTCATCACCTTCTCGATGGCGCCGGCGATGTCGGTCTTCTGCTGCTCGACCGGGAGGTCAGCGGCGCCCCCGCTCGTGCCGGTTGCCGAGCCCTTCTTGCCCTTGTCGGGCGGAGCTTTCACGGGTTGCGGCTTTGTCTCGTGCAGTCCCTCTGCCAGATTCACCTCGGCGGGCTTTGCGGCGAAGGCGTAGAGGCGGAGGCCATAGCCGCTCGCCCCCAGGTCGCCCAGGAGGCCGCGGCGGGCGGCCTCCGGGCCGGGCTCGCGGGCGGCACGGTGAAGCAGGTCCTGCACGAGTGCGAAGCGCTCCTTGAGGGCCACGGCGTCCACCTTCGCCCGCTGCTCGGGGGCCAGGGAGTTGTAGAAGGCCTCGTCGAGCGCGTCGCCGAGGGCGGCGGCGCGCGGCTCCTGCCTCCCCAGGGCCTCGGCCGCGTCGCGGAGCAGCTTGATCGCAGGCTCGGGGTCGGCGGCGACCATCGGCAGCCGGCTGGTGGCGAGCAACTCGGCGGCCTGGACAATAGGATCGTGGACCTCGCTGGTCAGGCGGTCGCGGAGCTGGGAGATGGCGGTGACAGTGCGGGCGTCGAGGGGGAGCTTGCCCTGGAGCGGCTCGGCGGCGAGCTTGAGCTGTTCGGCTGCGGCGGCGCGGAGCGCGTCGAGGGCCTCGGCGGTGGCCTTGCGGCGGCCCTCGAGCAGGCGTTGGCGGGCCTCGGGCTTGGCCTCGCGGAGGGACGCAAACCAGTCCACCTGCGCCGCAAGCTGCTCGCGGCCCTCGCGCAGCTTGCGGACCAGCGCCTCCGTGCGCCACGGCCGCGCGGGCAGGCCGGGCGACAGGACTTCGGCCAGGCGGACCTTTTCGGCGGGGGTGAGCTGCTTGTCGGGCACGTGCATCGAGGCCGAGTCGTCCACCAGCACGGCCACGAACCTCTGGAGCGTGCGGCTGAGGTCAATCGAGCGGACGGGCTGTGCGAGCATCACGACGATGAGGAGCGCGACGGCCACGCGGAGCGCGGCGAGGGCAACGCCCGTGCGGCGCGGCACGATGCGGCGTTCGAGCGCGTAGAGCAGCAGCACGGCCTCTACGACCAGGGCGCCGCCGAGCGCGATGGGCCAGATGGCCCAGTTCGTCGCCAGCACAGCCACCCGCTGCATCAGGTCGAAGGCCGTCAACAGCGCCAGGAAACCGACCGCCGGCCCCGCCGCAAGGAGCAGCCCCTTGCGCCACCGCGACGTGGTCCGCCTCCGCAGCGCATGCACCATCACCCACGCCGCCACCAGCGCAATCGCCAGCAGCAGCGCCGGCGCCGTCGCCAGGCGGAAGGGAAGAATCGCGTGTTGGCCGGCTGCTGGCGTCATGGCCGCTGCGCCCTCGCACGACGGAAGCCAGGAACCCACCACGGATGGGCACGGATGGGCACGGATAGCCAGGCAGGGCCAGAACCGGGTCTCAGAGAACGATGCGTTTCCATTCGAGCTTGGCTCGCTTGAAGTTGAGGAGGATAGCCACTCGCAGCCCCGTGATCGTGAGGTAGCCGATCATCTGGGCGATGTGGTCCCCGTTGAAGGCGGTGACCACCTTGGGGTCCACGATGATCTTGTCGTCCACAATCATGTCTGGGACGAGCGTCCCGATGAGAGTGCCCTTGTAGTGGACGGGGAACCGCTTCTGCTGGTCCACTGAGTGCCCCATCTCGTGAAGCTCCACCACGAGGGCGTTCTCGTACAGCTTCTCATCCAGTCCCGGCTTCAGCTCATTGAGGACTGCCATAGCCGCGCCGATGATGGCGCCGCTCTCGCCCTCGTGGATGACCCTCTCTTCCATTCTCTTCCTCCTATCCGTGCCCATCTGTGCCCATCCGTGGTTGTCTTCTTCTGACCCTACGACTTTGGCACAGGCTCGGAAGCGTTGGGCACCCTGAGGAGTTGTTGGGCCCGGTCGCGGAAGGTCTGCACGTCCACGACCTCGGAGCCGAAGAGGACGGTGGGCGCGGCGCCGAGGCGGCGCTGGACGGCAATCCAGCGCCCGACGGCAATCTCGCCCAGGAGCGCCAGCAGGGCGCCGATGATGAAGTACTTCCACAGGTCCTCCCCCGCCACGCCGCCCGTGGCCTCGGCGGCCGCCTCGTCCGTCCGCTCGGTCTCGAAGAGGTCGAGGTTCCGCTCGGCGAGCGAGCGCTTGGGCAGCTCCATGTCCGTGGCGGTCAACACGTCGAGCGAGCTTTCCTCGATGCGGCTGAGGGCGACGAAGGGGATGGCGTTGCCCTTCGCGCCCTCGGGGGCATAGGTCCTGGCCAGCGCAGGTGGCAGGGCCAGCGTGTAGAGCCCCGGCTCCTGGGTTTCGGCGAAGCTCACGCGGAGGAGGCCGTTGTCGAGCGCGAGCGTGGCCGGGCAGCGGCGCTGCGAGGGGGTGAGGACCTCGGCGGCCTGGGTCTCGGGCGCCTCGGAGGCGGCGGCGCCGGCAGGCTGGAGCTGGCTCTGGGGGATCGCCTCGCGGCGCTGGCGGTCGCTCGACCAGAGGAGCCGGGCCGTCGCGTCCCCCGTGTCCTCGAAGAACTCCATCTTCAGCGGGTAGCGTCGGCCGGCTTCGAGCGGCAGCGTGGCGAAATACTCAGTCGGGTTCTGTCCGCGCCAGGCGTCCACCAGCAGCTTGCCGTCCACCCACAGCCGCACGCCGTCGTCGGCGGTGACGTGGAAGGTGATGCGCTCGGAGAAGCGGGGCACGACGAAGCCCGTCCAGCGGACGGAGAAGCCGTCGGCGGAGACGGTGGGGGCGGGGCGGTTCTTGCCCCACTCGAAGTTGATCGTCGGGTCGGTTCGGGCGTCGCGGAGCTGCTCGAAGTTCCTGCCCTCGAAATACTCGGCGCGGAGGCCCCCGCCGCCCCGAACTCCGCCCGCTCCGCCGCGGGCGCGCAGCTCGAGCGTCACCTCGGTGCCGGGCGCGACGTTCGGCTCGAGCATCATGGGCGAGGCGAGGTAGTAGACGGCCTCGTGGAGGAGGGGCACGAAGCTCTTGAGGGCGGGCAGGTTGCTGCCCGCGGGGTCGAGGGTGGTGGCGGCGAGGAGGACGTAGCCCTTGCCCAGCTTGCGCTCGACCACGAATGGCTCGCCCGAGGCCAGGCGACCGCCCACCCGCACGTCCGAGTCGCGCTCATCCGCATCGAGCTTCCAGTAGGACTTCACGAGGGCGAGCGTGGTGTCGGACGCCTGGACGTCGGAGAGGAGCTGGAGGGCGGGGTGGCTGAAGCTCCGCGGGGTCAGGCGGACGGGGGACTCGTGCACGTCGCGCGGCTGCGCCAGGCTGGCGGGCATGACGGGGGCGGAGGAGGCGGTGGCCCAGGCGTTGTAGAACTTCGGGTCGGCGCGCGGGCCGGGGGCCACGAGCAGCCCGCCGCCCGACTGCACGTAGCCCGCAAGGTCGTTCGCCACCGACGCGGGCAGCGTGGCCACGTTGGCCAGGACGACTGCCGCGTAGTCGCGGAAGCTCTTGACCGAGCCGATCTCGGGCAGGGGCACGACGGTCGGCTCGACGAGGAAGCGCAGTTCTTCGACGGCCTTGGACCTGGGCTCGGCGGGCTCCTCCTTCAGCGCGGGGTCCTTCGCCTTCTCCTTCTCGGGCGGCAGGTCCTCGGGCACGTCGGCCTCGGTCGGCTCGTCCTCCTCGGCCTCCCCGCCCGGCATCAGGCCCAGCTCGATGAAGGCCGCCGCCCCGCCCAGCGGCGAGGGCGACGGCACGCCGTCCACCAGCAGCACGGGCAGCTTCTCGACCACGGTGAGGACGCGGTCGGCCGCGTTGTCCGCCGGCAAGTCGTCCTGGAGGGCGATGCGGGCCGAGACGAGGCGGGGGCCTGGGTGCTCGAAGCGGTGGTCGAAGCGGACGGTTTCGGCGGCCCGTGGCGCGATGTCGGTGGCGAACTTCTCGCTGGCCACCTTCGTGCCATCCACGCTCAATTCGACCGATTGTGGGCGGAGCGGCATGGTGCCGGTGTTCGTCACCTTCACGTTGATCCGCACCGAGCGGTCGGCGCCGACCACTTTGCGCGAGAACGTGAGGTCGGCGATGGCGGCGTTGCGCACCACCTTGGGCACGGGCAACCGGCGGCAGATGATCTGGGGCGGCGACTTCATCCCCTTCAGCCCCTCAGCCAGGAAGCGCCAGCGGGCCTCCGAACGGGTGTCCCACCCCACGTTCTGCCCGTCGGTGATGAGGACGATCTTCTTCGTGACGTTGAAGCCCTGGTCGAGGGAGCCTGCGGCGGCGTTGAGGGCCTCCAGCACGCTCATCGTGCCGCCGAGAGGCGTCAGCCCTTCGAGGGCGGTGGCCAACTCCTGCCGGTCCGCCGTCGGTGTCGCAATCACCGCGCGCGGCACGGGGCCGGCCAGGAACAGGCTGACGGCGTCGCCCGGCTTGCAGGCGGCGACGATGGCCCGCGCCTCGTCCACCGCGCGGGCGAAGTTTGTCTTCCCCTCGACGTTGAGGGTCATGGACATCGAGGCGTCGAGGAGGATGGCCACGTCGCGCTCGCCGCGCCCGCGTGCGAGCTTGAGGGCCTGCCACCACTGCTCGATGCCGGAGGCCGTGGCCGCGACGGCGCCGAGCAGAAGGGCCGTGAGGAGCATGCCCCAACGCGCCTTCCGGTGGTGCCACATCGCCGTCGCCACGCCGAGCGAGATGGCCGCGCCGAGGAAGGCGGGGAGCGCAATCGCCCACGGCACCCGCGAGCGGCTGGGCAGGAACGGCATCGCCATCGCCATCACCACGCCGGCCACGAGCAGGCAGCGGAGGGTGAGGAGAATGACCTCCTCGACCAGGATGCGGCGGTTCTGGCTTGTGAGCGACGCCAGGAGGAACCGCATTGCCCCCCAATCGAGAATCTTCGCCCGGCTGCGGTTCAGCAGGTGGATCAGGATCGGCACCAGGAGGGCGATGAGGCCGATCAGCATCAGGGTGTTGTTGAACTTCATATCGTCTTACCTCCCTCCCGCAGGTTCCAATACTTGCGGGAGGGTAGCCCGGGCCACTGGCACCCCCGGTTGCCTTGCCTTACCCTCCCGAAGGCATTGGAACCTTCGGGAGGGCAGTTGTCATTTCACCAGGCTCCTTCATGGAGCCAGATACGTGCCGGATCCGTCAGTGCTTTGCAGCCGGCGCACTCGCCCGCTGAAGCAGGGACCGGAACTCGGCAGTGGCCTTCAGCGCCTGGTCCGCGCGGAACGGCTTGAGGTCGCCCAAGGACCTCAGATACTGCTGGGCCGCCGCCTTGTCGCCGGCGGCGAGCGTCTTTTCCACGAGGAAAGCCGCGGCCTTCAGGGTCTCCGGCTCATCGCCCAGCGACGCAGGGTCCATCTCGACCGCGCGCATCAGGTCAGCGAGGGCCGCTTCCGGCGAATCGCCCGCGGCCACGCGGATCATGCCGCGGAGGGCATAGGCCTTCGGGTTGCCTGGGTTGAGGACCAGCGCCTTGTCGGCGAACGCCAGCGCCAGCCTCGGGTCGTTCCGCACCCGCCACTGGTAGGCGGCGCTGCCGAGGAAGGGGTACTCGCTGCCGCGGTAGAGCGTGGATTGCTGGGAGAAGGCCGGGTAGTCCCTCATGGTGCTCTTTGTCGCCCGGCAGTGCTCGACCGCGGCGCGGTGGCGCGCCCAGTTCGACGGCTCCTGGCTCAGGTTCATCCAGATGGCCGTCGCGGCGCTGGGCACCATGCTCGGGTGCGGGTCGGGCGGCTTCGGGAGCGGCTCCAGGACAGCGATGTGGCCGTGGAGGACCACCTGCTGGCGTTCCTTGCGGAACTGGGCCTCCAGGCGAGTCTTGATCTCGTTGGCCTGCGCGACAAGGCCCGACTTGGGGAACACCTCGCCGAAGTTGCGGGAGAAGGACCAGACCCATACCCTCGGGAGCGTCGCCGCGCCCTCCGCCAGGAGGAGGAAGGCCAGTGCCTGGCGGTCCGGGGCGCTCGCCTTCTCCTTCGGCACGAGCTTGGCGCGGAACGCCAACTGGAGGCTATGCCAGGAGTTCAGCAGCGTGCCCCAGGAGCCTTCATCCGTGACCCGCAGTATCCGCCAGAGGTCTCGCACGCTCGGGGCGACCACCGCGTCCACGCCCGGGAGGTCGCCCAGGCAGAGGGTCATCTTGAATGCGGCCTCCAGACGGGTTCGGACGCCCTTGCGGGCCTCCTCGTCGGGAGAGTCGAGGAGCGTCCTAAGCGATTCCTCGATGAGGCGGCCGAGGTAGGCCTCGCGGGACTCGGGGCCGGCCTGTCCGCCCTCTTTCGCGGCCCAGGCCTTCCAAAGCGCGATCCCCTCGTCGCGCTTGGCGACCGGGCTGGTGGCGTAGAAGTCGGGCGCCCCCATGTGGTTGACCTGGTGGATCCGTTCGAGCGCATAGGCGGCCATGTCGCACAGGCGCACGGTGTCGCCCGGATGGCGTCCGCCTGGCTCGCGATCGTCCAGCAGCGCCAGCAGCGCGGGGGTGCAGGCAGCGGCGCGCGTCTCGCCCGCCGCCAGGATGGCTGCAAAGCGGACGGCCTTCGGCGTCGCCTTGTTCTGAAGGAGCTTGAGGAGCTGGTCAGCCACTCCCGGGCCGCCGAGGCTTCCCAGGGCGCCCACGGCCTGAGCTGCGACTTGGGGGTCCTGGTCGGAGGCGGCCTTCAGCAGGAGCGCTCGGGCCTCGGGGTCTTTGGACTCCGTGGCGAGGTAGAGCGCCGCGGCGGTCTGGATGGAGCGGTCCTTGTCGGCGAAGAGCTTCCGCATCGCCTCGCCCGCGACCTGGGGCGGGTAGGCCCGCAGGATCAGGACCGCCTGGTTGCGCATGGCGGGGTGAGCCGAATCGGCCAGCCGTGCCGCGAGGGGGGGCCGCAGGTCCCGAGGGAGCTTTTGGATCGCGGAGGCCACCCGCAGGTCGCAGGCCCCCGACCGCACCGCCTCCTCAACCGCGGCCCGGACCCGCTCCGCCGAAGGTGCCTCCGCCGCGGCGGCGGCAAGCCAGCACATGGCGCCTGCCCATACTAGGCCGGTCCGCATCAAGGCGTTGCTGAACTTCATATCTTCTCGCCTCCCTCCCGAAGGTTCCAATACCTTCGGGAGGGCAATTGGGCACCCTGTCGCCCCGGGCACTTCATCTTTATCCTCCCGAAGGTATTGGAACCTTCGGGAGGGAAGTGGTCACACGCGTCATCCTCATTTCACCAAACTCCTCCGCCGCGCGAGGTACGTGACGAGCGCCACATCGAAGTCGCGGCGGGTGGTCATGGGCACGTAGTCAATGTTCATCTGCCCGCAGCCGCGCTCGATGCCGCCAACGAAGCGCTGAATCTCGTCGAGGTAGGCGGCGCGGATGCTGCGGGGGTCGAGCTGCACCTTCTGGCCCGCCACCTCGAGGTCGCGGAACAGGCTCCAGCGGTCGAAGGGGAAGCTGAACTCCTCCTCGGCCATGATGTGGAGGACGATGACCTCGTGCTTGCGGTAGCGGA
>VGYV01000075.1 GCA_016872855.1 Planctomycetota bacterium | reverse complement strand
CGGCAACCGACTGCTGTCCCGTTGGGACACGGAAGCTCTCTGCCGTCCCTTTCGGACTGCACGGGGGTGGGCCTGGCGCCCCGGCGGCTGAAGCCGCCGGCAACCGACTGCTGTCCCGTTGGGACACGGAAGCTCTCTGCCGTCCCTTTCGGACTGCACGGGGGTGGGCCTGGCGCCCCGGCGGCTGAAGCCGCCGGCAACCGACTGCTGTCCCGTTGGGACACAGAAGCATTCTGCCGTCCCTTTGGGACTGCGCGGGGGTGTGCCTGGCGCTCCGGCGGCTGAAGCCGCCGGCAACCAACTACTGTCCCGTTGGGACACAGAAGCATTCTGCCGTCCCTTCCGGGACTGTGTGGGGGTGGGGCCTGGCGCTCCGGCGGCTGAAGCCGCCGGCCACCAACTGCCGTCCCTTTGGGACGAAGAACACGACGCGTGACTCGATGCATCCTCGTCCCGTAGGGACGGAAGTGGGTTGCCGGCGGCTTCAGCCGCCGGAACGCGGGGCCACCACCCCGGTCCCAGTCCCGAAGGGACGGCAGAATTGTAGCCTGGGGAACGTAAGATGCTGCGATGGATAAGCCTGGCCGCAGTGGCGCTGATCGTGCTCGTGAGCGCGGTGGAACTGGTTTGGGACCTCACTCCCCTACAGCAGTTGCAGACGGTGCTCGGACAGGGAGGGAGCGGCAGGCGGGAGGGCGAGGCCGCCGCCACGACCATCCGCATCGGGATCGCCTCCTGGCAGATGGATGAGTTCCCCTGGGAAGAAACCCTTCGCCGCTACGAGCAGGCCCACGGCGGAAAGGTGAAAATCCTCCACAGCGTCCTGCCCGAGGGCAGCCTCAACAGCGTCCTACTCCTCTGGGCGCTCCAAGGGAAGACGAAGTACGACGTGGTGGTGGCCTGGGCGGACGAGGAGATTCACCCCTTCATTGACTACAACTGGCACACCCCCGACCCCGCCCGTCGCAGTCTCATCATCAATGTCCGCGACTATCTCACGCCCGAGCAACTGGCCGGCTTCGTGCCCGCCTTCTTCGGCGGCTGCTCCCGCAAGGACCCCCAGACCGGCCAGGTGAACCTCTATGAGCTGCCGTGGATGGGCGAGGTGCTTGCCCTCAACTACAACAAGGCCTTCTTCAAGGAGCGCGGCATCGAGCGCCCGCCGCAGACCTGGGAGGAGGTCGAGGCCGTCTGCCAGAAGCTCAAGGGCCTCTCCCACAACGGCGTGGCTGTTGCCCCTCTGGCAATGGTCTTCGCTCAGGGCGGCTTCTTCGCCCAGAACTGCTACCTCCCGCTCCTGGCCGCCTACAAGGGGGGCCGCGGCGTCACCGACGAGAATGGCCGCCCCGATGTCTCTAGTCCCGAGGCCGTCAAGGTCTTCGAGACCCTCAAGCGCTGGCACCAGGCGGGCTACATCAGCCCCAACTGCATGGTGGCCGAGAGCATTGAGCAGGACCTCCGTGTCCTCCGGGCCGCCATGTACCCCCACTGGCAGAGCCGCGGGCTGTGGGCGGTCAAGGACCACGGCGAGGCGGTCATAGGCATCGCCCCCACGCCGGGCGCCAGGGCCGCCGGCTCGCTCGTCTGCACCTACGGCTGCATCATCCCCAAGTGCTCCCCCGTCATCCGCCAGGCGGTGGACTTCTGCTACGAGACCTTCTGCACCGACACCTATGGCTTCCAGACCGCGGTCTCGAAGGGCTGGGCGGACCCCCATCGCCCCGGCGAGCTCAAGGGCGGGGGCAAGATGCCCGTCACCCGCGAGATGTACCGCCGGCCCGACCTGCCGGCCGGCATCCGCGACCTCGGCCAGTCCCTCGAGAAAGGCTACTCCTACCCCGACCCTGTCAACTGGGGCCAGTGCGCCGAAATCTTGGCCGTCGAGTTCCAGAAGTACCTCTCCGGCACCACATCCACGGCTACCGAGGCCCTCGGCATCGCCCAGCGGCGGATCGCCGCGGAAGTGTACGGCAACAGATAGGGCATCGGAGGACCTCCTAGCGCGCTGGATTTGGCACTTGACGGCGGGGCGGCGGGCCGGCCCTCCCGCGGGCGTGGAAGCCCGCGGGAGGGTGGCAACGGAAGGCTCAGCCGAGGATGGCCTTGAGGTCGGCGGCCGGGGTGGTGATGGGGGCGATGTTGAACTTCTCGACAAGGACGTTGAGGACCGGCGGCGTGACGAAAGCGGGCAGGCTTGGGCCGAGGCGCATGTTCTTGATCCCCAGGTGCAGGAGCGTGAGGAGGATGGCCACGGCCTTCTGCTCATACCACGAGAGGATGAGGGTGAGGGGGAGGCCGTTGACGTCGGTGCTGAACGCCTTGGCGAGCGCCACGGCGATCTGGATGGCCGAGTAGGCGTCGTTGCACTGGCCGATGTCGAGCAGCCGCGGGATGCCGCCGATGTCGCCGAAGTCCAGCTTGTTGAAGCGGTACTTGCCGCAGGCGAGGGTGAGGATCACGCAGTCCTTGGGCACGGCCTCGGCGAACTCGGTGTAGTAGTTGCGGCCAGGCTTGGCGCCGTCGCAGCCGCCGACGAGGAAGAAGTGCTTGATGGCGCCCTTCTTGACGGCGTCAATGACGGCGCCTGCGACGCTGAGGACGGTGTTGCGGCCGAAGCCGATGGTGATCTTCTGGTCGGGCTCGTCGGCGGCGAAGCCGGGAGCGGCCAGGGCGGCGGCGATGGCGGGGCCGAAGTCGTGGCCCTGGATGCGGGCGACGCCGCTGAAGCCGACCGGGCCGCAGGTGAAGACGCGGGCCTTGTAGCTGTCGCGGGGCGGCATCAGGCAGTTGGTCGTGAGCACGATGGCGCCGGGGAAGGCCTCGAACTCGGCGCGCTGGTTCTGCCAGGCGGAGCCGTAGTTGCCGACGAGGTGCTTGAACTTCTTGAGCGCGGGATAGGCGTGGCAGGGGAGCATCTCGCCGTGGGTGTAGACGTTGATCCCCTTCCCCTCGGTCTGCTTGAGGAGTTCCTCGAGGTCCTTGATGTCGTGGCCTGAGACGAGGATGGCCTTGCCCTTGACTGGTGTGACCCGGACCTGGGTGGGCTCGGGGTGGCCGTAGGTGGAGGTGTTGGCCGCGTCGAGGAGTTCCATCGCCTTGAGGTTCAGCTCGCCCGTCCTCAGGGCGTTGCCGACGAGGGCGTTCACGTCGGCCGGGTTCTGGGCCACGAAGTCGAGGATCTGGTAGAGGAGGGCGTAGAAGGCGTCGGATTCCTTGCCGAGGACGCGCGCGTGATAGGCGTAGGCGGCGGCGCCCTTGACGCCGTAGATGATCAGTTCCTGGAGGCCGGTCACGGTGTCGCCGTTGGCGGCGATGCGCTTCTGGATGCTCGCTTCTTCAGGCGTGCGGGCGGGGCTGCCGAGGTCGGCGCAGGTCTTGCCGGCCTTCTGGCAGGCGGCGGCGCAGAGGGCCTGGGCCTTGTCGCGGATGACGGGGGCCTGGCCGGCGTACTCCTGGAAGCGGGACGCATCGAAGTTCACGTTGGTGAGCGTGGCGAAGAGGGCCTCGAGCACGAAGCCGTCAATCGCGGGGTCCTTCGCGCCCTGCTGTCGGGCGCAGTGGGCGTAGCGGGCGATGCCCTTCACGGCCTCGACCAGGAGGTCCTGGAGCCCGGCCACCTCGGGGTCCTTGCCGCACACCCCTTGCGCCGTGCAGCCTGTGCCCTTGGCCGTTTGCTCGCACTGATAACAGAACATTGACATGAGCCGTTCTCCTTTCTGAAATGGCTCAGACTGCACAAGCGGTTGCCATCAACTCACAGGAGGATGAATGGATGGTTGGATGAATGGATGAATGCCAGAAGGACCCAGCAATCAACTCATCCATTCCTGCACCCATCCACCCATCCATTCATCCACTCATCCTCTCTCCTTTCTACGGCTTGGCTCGTAGCATGGTCAGCAGCATCTTGAAGCGGGTGATGGCTTTGACAGCGTGCGGGATGTTCGCGGGCATGACCACAAGCTGGCCCGCGGCGGCCCGCACGGGCTTGCCGCCGATGATGAGGTCGGCCTCGCCGTCGAGCACCTGGACGGCGGCGTCGTAGGGCGCCGAGTGTTCGCTGAGGCCCTGGTCGGCGTCGAAGGCGAAGAGCGTGAGGGTGCCGGCCTTGTTCTCGGCGAGGGTGCGGCTCACGATCGAGCCTTCGGAGTAGTCCACGAGTGCCGCCAGGTCGTGTGCCTTGGCGGCGGCGATGCGGCGGCGCTTGGGGGGTGATGGGGGCATTGGGGGTCTCCTTCGTTGATCGGTCGGATCAGTCGGATCCGACGGATCCGACAGATCGTGTGGGGGAGCGGCGCACTATTCCAGGGGCCTCTTGGTCGCCTCGCCAATCTCGCGGCCGAAGGCGCGGCAGGCCGCCAGGTCGGCCGGCTTCGGCTGCCACTTGGCGCGGATGCCGGGGCGGATGACGGGTATCTTGCTCTCCTCGAGGTGGTGCTCGATGAGCTTCACGCACTCGCCGCTCCAGCCGTAGCAGCCGAAGGCGGCGCCGATTTTGTTCTTGAACTTCAGGCCCTTGATCTCGCCGAGGATCGGCTCGAGGCTGGGCAGCAACCCGTTGTTCATCGTGGGCGAGCCGATGAGGAGCGTGCGGGCCTTGAACACCTCGACCAGAGCGTCGTTGCGGTCGGTGCCGGCCGCGTAGATGAGCTTGTAGGGCACGCCGGCGTCGGCCAGCCCGTCGCCGATGGCCTCGGCCATGCGCAGCGTGCCGTTCCACATCGTGTCGTAGAGGATGACGGCCCGCGGCTCGGGCCTCTGGGCGGCCCATTCGAGGTATTTGTGGACGATCTGGAGGGGGTCCTTGCGCCAGAGGACGCCGTGGCTGGGGCAGATGAGGTCCACGGGCAGGTTGAGGGCGACCACCTCCTCGATCTTCTTCGTGACCAGGTGGCTGAAGGGGGTGAGGATGTTGGCGTAGTACTTGAGGGCCTCCTCGTAGAGTTCCTCCTGGTTCACCTGGTCGTTGAAGCGGGCGTCGGTGGCGTAGTGCTGGCCGAAGGCGTCGTTGGGCATCAGGACGTTGTGGCCCGTGAGGTAGGTGAACATCGAGTCGGGCCAGTGGAGCAGCGGGGCCTCGACGAAGACCAGGCTGTTCTTGCCGAGGCTGATGGAGTCGCCGGTGCCGACGGCCTTGAAGTTCCAGGGCTGGTGATAGTGCCCCTCGACGCTCTCCAGGCCGCGCTTGGAGACGACGAGCGTGGCGTTGGGGGCCTCGCGCATCACGGCGGGCAGGCCGCCCGAGTGGTCCACCTCGGCGTGGTTGGCCACCACGTAGTCAATCTTCGCGGGGTCCACGACCTCGCGGATGTTGGCGAGCAGTTGGTCCTGGAAGGGCGACCACACGGTGTCCACCAGGGCCACCTTCTCGTCCACGATCAGGTAGGCGTTGTAGGCGGAGCCGCGGTGGGTGGACAGCTCGACGCCGTGGAAGCGGCGGAGCGCCCAGTCCACCACGCCGACCCAGTAAACGCCTGGCTTCAGTTCGGTGACCATCATCTTTCCTCCTTCAAAGGGTTGTGTGCGGCGGGGCTGAGGAGCCGCTCGATGGCGAGGGCGCGCCCCGTCGCGGTGCGAAGCGTGGTCTCGATGAACTCCCGCGTGCACCCGGCATCCGCCCTCGCGCAGTGCTCGGGGAGGTTGACCAGCCAATCGGCGTCCCACACGATGCGGAACTCGGGGGTGTCAATGTCGCGGCCGGTGTGGTGGCTGCCGACGATGCGGCAGATGTGCTGGATGTCGGCCTCGGCGAAGCCCAGGCCCTCCAGGATGCGGCGGGCGATGGGCGGCCCCTCCAGCTCCTGGAACTGGGGCGCGGTCGAGCCGTGCCGCCGCTCGGCCTCCTGGATGCCGATGTCGTGGAGCAGTGCGGCAGCGACGGCGATGCGGGGGTTGGCCGCCTCGTGCCGCAGGAGCTCCTGGGCGTTCTCGAGCACGCGCAGGGCGTGGGTGATGCGCTTCTGGTCGTCGCCGAACTGTGCCTTGACGGCCTCGATGAGCTGGTCAGCGAGGGATTCCTCGGCGTATTCGACGAGCTTGACCTTCTTAGGGTCGAAGCCGAGACACTTCTCGGCCTGCTCGCACCACTGGGCGCAGCCGAGGCTCAGGCGCGGATTGGCCACGCGGTGCCCGCAGCGGGGGCAGCGCCGGCTGCCGTCGTCGCGGAAGAACTCGATCGCGTAACCGCAGTGCGCGCACTCGATGTCGAAGATGTCGCCCTTGTCCCAGAAGCGCGTATCCTGCCCAGGGCAAACGATCTTGCTCACCGTGCGTCCCCCTTCGCGCGCAGCCAGTGTTCTGCAAAGCGCTCGCCCGGCAGCGCTTCGGCGAGGAAGCGCTCCGCCGCCTCGGCGATGATTCGGACGGCCTCGGCGGGGCTGGCCGCCGTGCCGACGGCTTCGGCGAGGTGCGGGTGGCGGCCCAGCTTGCCGCCCATCAGGATGCGCACGGCGGGGGCCGAGAGCGTGATGGCCTCGGGCGGGCAGATGTCGCGGCAGCGCGTACAGCCCTGGCAGGCGGCGAGGTCGAAGCGGGGGGCGCGGCTCTGCACCCTTTCTGTCATCCCGAGCTTGTCGAGGGACCTTTCAGGGGAGCTAGCCGACGCCATGGAGCCGGGCCCGGTGGCCGGCGGATCTCCCTTGAAAGGTTCCTCGACTTCGGCCGCCGGGAGGCGGCCTCCGCTCGGAATGACAGAGGGGGGGGCCGCAGCGAGGCGACCGCCCCTCGGAATGACAGGGGGGTAGGTCGCTAGGGGGCGGCCTTCGCTCGGAATGACCGGGGATATGGCAATAGCGGCGTCAGGGCAGGCGGCTTCGCAGGCGCGGCAGGCGATGCACTTCTCGGGGTCAACCTGGGGCTGCACGAAGCCCACGAGGCCGATGTCGGCAATCTGCGGACGCGAGCAGCCGTTGGGGCACCCCGCGATGGCTACCCGCAGCTTGTGATGACACAGGATGCGGTCACCCTCGACCCGTCGCCGCAGCCGCTCGGAGACGTCGGCGGCCCTCGCCCAGTCCTCGATGGCCTGCTTCCAGTCGGCGGGCTTGATGAGGACGTTCGGGCAGCCGCTCAGCTCGCAGTGGCAGACCTCGATGGCGAGCATCTCGGCGCCAGGCTGGTTCGGCTGGGGCATCATCCGCTGGAGCTCGGCCTGGGGCTTGTCGCCCGCGATAGCCTTGAAGCGTGCTTCGCCCTCGCGCACGTCGGCGAGCGTCACGCGGTTGCCGCCGCGTGCGCGCACGCGCTCTTCCACCTTTCGGCGCGCCAGCGGCCGCACGAAGAACGGCGCCCGCGAGAGGGCGGTTTCGGCTTCGGGTTCCCAGGCGAGCTTGGGCACGGCAAGTGGCCTAAAGGAAGGGGACCTAAGGGACGAAAGGGACCCAAGGGACAGGTGTCATTCCGAGCGGAGCGAAGCGAAGTCGAGGAATCTCTCTTGGGCTGCCCCCGGGGGAAGATGCTTCGCTTCGCTCAGCATGACACAACAGTGGGGCGCCGCGCATTTCGGAGCCTTTCACTTCGCTGCCGGCACGCCGAGCAAGCCCTTGATCGGCTGCCAAGCCTCGGGGAATGGGGCGCTTTCGGCCGGCGTGAGGTTCTTGCCCCCGGCGCCCGGCACAAACACCGGGCTGCCGTGGCCGTCCTTCTTCACCTTCTCGGCGAGGTGGACGAATTTGTTGTAGTGCTTCTTCAGCTCGTAGAAGCCGTGCCACCAGGCGAAGTCCGGCCCCATCATGGCCGCGCCCATGCGCGCACGGCGGCCCTCGTTGTGCCAAAGCTCATAATAGACGAACTCTATCTCCTCGTCGAAGATCGGCCAGGCGGTGAGGAGCTTCTTGGCGTAGAGGTCGTCCATCGTGGCCTTGGCGGGCTTGAAGTAGTTCTCGCCGTAGTTGTCCATCGCCTTGTCGTAGCGGGCGAGGTAGTTGTTGGCCCAGCGGGGGCTGTGGCACTGGACGCACACTGTGGCCATCTTCTTGCGGGCGGCGTCGGGGTCGTGGTCCTTGTTCTTCACGAGGGCTGGGAGCTGGGCCTCCCACTTGAGTCGCTCGCCGACGTCATGCGTCGTGGCCAGCGGCCCCAGGCCGCTCATGTGGCAGGCGGCGCAGGTGGGCGCGCGGAAGTCCTTGTGCGGCTCCCAGGCGTCGGGCGCCGCCTCGAAGTTCCACTTGTCCTTCTCGGCCAGGTAGATCTTGCCGTGCTTCGACTCGAAGTAGATTTCGTCCTGCGGGTGGTCGGGTCCCATGTGGCACTGGCCGCAGTTCTCGGGCTTTCGGGCCTCGGCGATATCGAAGCGGTGGGTGGTGTGGCAGGCGACGCAGGAGCCCTTCGAGCCATCCGGGTTGAGGCGGCCAACTCCCTGGTTCGGCCAGTTCTCAGCCGTGAGCTTGCCGTCCGAAATGTCCGACCCGTGGCACGAGAGGCACCCTGTCGCCCGCTCGATCTCGTTGTTCATCCCGCGCAGCCACGGGTCCTTGATCTCCTTCGTCATGATGTCCCACGTGCGGGCGTGCTTGCTCTTTGCGAACTCCTGGCCCTCGCGGGGGTGGCAGCGGGCGCACTTGGCGGGGGAGACGATGGGGGTGATCTTCACGTCGGGCTTGCCCTTCGTCCCAGGGCAGTCCATCGCGTCCTTGTCCGTGCCCCGGGCGCGATGGCAGTCGAGACAGGTGACGTTCGCGCGGGCGTGGGGGCTTTGCTCCCAGTCGTGGACCTTGCCCGGCTCCTGCTTTGAGTGGCATTCGATGCAGGACTTTTCGAGTTCGGTGAGGCCGCGCTCGATGATGATCTCCCTGGGGACGTGGGGCAGCGGCCCCTTCTCGGGCTCGGCGGCGCTCGCGGCGAGGGCCGCGGCTGCCAGGGTGGCTGCGATCCGTCCGATCCGTCGGATCAGTCCGATCAGTCCGATCATCTTTTTCCCCCATCAGTCTTGTGTGGCAGGTCCAGTGAGGAACTGCTTGAAGCGGCCGTGGAACTCCTCGACGTGGCATTCGAGGCACGACTGGGGCTTCTCGGCCCGCTTGTTCTCGCGGTGGGCGACCAGTGCCTTGAGCGAGGCCCCTTCGGGCTCGAGGTTCTGATGGCACTTTTCGCACGACGACTGGTAGATTTTGCTCCGCGCGCTCTTCGCCAGCGCCTCCCAGTCCATCTTCGTCGGGTCGCTCTGGCCGAAGAAGTGGACCCACACGTCCTTCAGGCCGTCGCGGGTCTTCACCCACAGCTTGGGGAAGAGCGAGGGCGGGACGTGGCAGTCCGAGCACCCTGCCACCACGCCGCCGCGGTTGTTGTAGTGCTTCGAGTGCATCCAGCCCTGCTCCGCCACCACGCGCATCTCGTGGCACGACATGCAGAAGGCATTCGACGAGGTCAAGGCGACCCCAATAGCGCCGATGGCCACGGCGAGAACGCCTGCGGCGAAGCCGAACGCGAAGATGCGGACGGCCTTGGACTTCCACAAGCTCTGGACCCGGGCCTTCAGGCGCTTGAGGATGGCCTTCACGGGCTTTCTCCGCTTCACGTGGCCTTCAGGGGCGCCTTGCCAATCACCTCGCCCCGGATGCTGATGGTGGTCTCGGCCACGGGGATCTCCTTCCCCGCGTCGCCGAGGGCCTGGCGGAGGACGTGGACGAGGCCGAAGCAGCAGGGGACTTCCATGTGGACGACGGCGATGGACTTGATGTCGTTCTGGCGGAAGACCTCGGCCAGCTTCTTGCGATAGGCGTCCACGTCGTCGAGCTTGGGGCAGCCGACGAGGACTACGCGCCCCTTGATGAAATCCTCGTGTGTGTTCGCGTAGGCGAAGGGCACGCAATCGGCGATGAGTGCCACGTCGGCGCCCTTCAGATAGGGCGCCTGGGGCGGCACGAGGGTGATCTGGACCGGCCACTGGCGCAGGCGCGAAAGCACCCTCACCCCCTCCCCCCTCTCCCCTGGGGAGAGGGGCAGGGGTGAGGGCGCCGCGGCAGCGGGCGGCTCTTCGAGCTTCACGGCCCGCGAGCCCGGGCACCCGCCGCCACCCCCTCTCCCTTCCAGGGAGAGGGCAGGGTGAGGGTCGGCGCCGGGTCGGTGGGTACACCCTCCCCCTGCCCCCTCCCTCTGAGAGGGAGGGGAGGGCGGGGCCACGCGGATGCCGCGCTCGCGGAGGAAGTCGAGCGCGGTCTTGAGCAGCTCGAACTCTCCGTGCTCGCGCAGGTGCTCGAGGTGGGCGTTGATCGTGTTCGGCCCCTGGCGGACGATGTTCTCCATCACCCGCCGCTCGTCGTACGGCTCGGCCTCGCGCTCCTCGACCGTGATGGCGCCGACGGGGCAGGTGCCGATGCAGGCGCCCAGGCCGTCGCAGAACAAGTCGCTGATCAGCCGCGCCTTGCCGTCAATCACCTGAAGCGCCCCTTCGGGGCAGCCTGGGATGCACTCGCCGCAGCCCGTGCACTTCGCTTCGTCAATTCGGATGATCTGTCGCACCGACATCGGTCGTCTCCTCTTCTTCCGCCAGGTCGGCGAGCGTGGCGCCGGCCAGGTAGGCCCTCAGGCGGGCGTCGAGCTCCTCCGTCACGCCGCGGAAGACGCACGTTTTCCTGCCGCAGACGGGGGTGCCGAAGACGCAATGGGCGGGCTCGACGGCGCCCTCGATGGCCTCATAGACCTCGAGGAGCGTCACCTCCCCCGCGGGCCGGGCGAGGGCGAAGCCGCCTTTCGGCCCGCGCGTCGAGTCCACAATGCCTGTGTGCCCCAGCCGCTGCATCACCTTGGCCAGGTGGGCCTCGGAGGCGTCGAGCCGCTCGGCCAGTTCTCGCGCCGAGACCAGGACGTCTGGCTTGCCGGCCAGGATCACCGCGGCGTGGATGCCGAGGGAGGCGGCTTCTGGGAACCTCACGAGCTTTGGCACAGCGGGTCCTCGTCAGGCGCTCGGGACGCGGGAGAAGCCTTATTCTGGTATCATAATACCGAAATCACGCCCCGATGTCAAGTGGGATGTGAGAAAAAATCCTGACCTTCTCCGGCTACCCCAAGGTTTCGGACCTGTCGCCGCTCACAAGGCCGACCAAGCTAAAGAACAATCTCCAGTCTCGGAAACTCAAAGCTCCCGAGACTGGTCGGGGAGGTTTGGAGGGGATGCGATTCCCCTCCAAGGGGTGACAGCGGAGCGACGGGGCACCTGCCTGCCTGCGCGCAGGCAGGCAGGTCCGGCGCAGCGTCGCGGAGCACAAGAGGGGCGGAGGCCGAATGGCGTGAAGATAAGGGCATTCTGCCTGAAGGCAGGACTCCGAACGAGTTCGTAACCTGTTCGGACGCGCCAATCGGGGTTGCGCGCCGCCCCCGCGATGTGTATCCTTACTCCTGATGAGACGCCACCAAGAGGGGCCTCGGCTCGCCGGGTGCCACGCCCGAACTTGTTTGGGCGTGAGAGGACTGGGTGAGCACCACCGTGGGGAAAACACGCCCAAGCAAGAGCTTGGGCGTGGGACCCACTGGAGAACGAGGGTCTCGGAGGCACGGGCTGAAACGGACCATGAGCATGATTGACGCCGCACGCCGCGCGGAGGTGCTGGGCCGGGGGAAGCCGGCCGTGGCCTGGAAGGGCGAGCCGCAACTCGGCGGCTACTACGCCGAGGAGGAGATCGAGGCCACGGTCAAGGCCATCCGCGATTCGATGGACCCCAACGTCGGCTTCGGGTTCATCACAAAGGAGATCACAGACTTCGAGGAGGCATTCGCCCGCTACTGCGGCACGCAGTTCGCCGTGTCGCTCTCGACGGCGAGCGTGGGCCTCGACCTGACGGTGAAGTGCCTCGACCTCGAGCTTGGCGACGAGGTGGTCGTGCCGGCCGTCAATTTCAAGGCCTCGGCGCTCGCAGTCCTCGGCCAGGGCGGCAACGTGGTCTTCTGCGACGTGGACGAGCGGACCTTCTGCGCCGACCCGGAGGACGTGGAGCGCCGCATCACGTCCCGCACCCGCGCTATCCTGCCCACGCACATGAACGGGCTGTCGGCGGACATTGATGCGCTGCTGGCCGTGGCCGAGCGGCACCCGCACCCGAGGCACGGGCCGCCGAAGGTGATCGGCGACGCCGCCCGCGCCTGCGGCGGCGGCTACAAGGGCACCAAGATCGGCAAGCGCGGCTGGTGCACCGTCTTCAGCTTCCACACGATGAAGCTGATGACGACCCTCGGCGAGGGCGGCATGGTGACGACCGACGACGCGGCGCTGGCCGACCGCCTCCGCGCCCTCCGCCAGTGGGGCGGCGCGGGCTGGGGCTCCAGCTTCAAGCTCACCAAGCCCCAGGCAGCCGTGGGCCTTGTGCAACTGCGCCGCCTCGACGCCATGCTCGCTCGCCGCAAGGCTCTGGCCCTCCAGCGCTCGGCTCTCCTCGAAGGCGTGCCCGAGCTGACCCTGCCCCTCGAGCCACCGGGCTATGACCACACGTTCTACCTCTACACCCTCCTCGCGCCGCGCGAGTGGGCGGGAGCCAAGCGCGACCGCCTAATGGCCCTGCTCGACCAGGACTACGGTGTTGGCTCCGTCGTCGCCAACCCACCCAGCTATTCGGGCCACGCCTGGCTCCGCGAGCGGACCGTCGGCCAAGTGCTGCCCCGCTCCGAGGAGCTGGGCGGCCGCATCCTCTGCGTCGCCCTCCACCCCCTGATGTCCGAGGAGCTGAACGAGTACATCGCCGCCGCCGTCACTGAGGCCGTCGAGCGGCTGCGAGCCGAATGAGCGGATACGGGCTGAAGCCCGCACTACGAACTGGAGTGTGACTTCCGTATTCGCGCAGGCCCCGTCGGGCATCTCCTCGTGCTCGTCGCCGTCCTCGTCGTCGTCGTCGAGTCCCCAGGCTCTTGCCCTACCGGTTTCGACGACGAGGACGACGACGACGATTCGGGAGGGCCGCTGGCGCCAGGATTGGGGGGCCGTGCTCCTGCGAACTGTCCGGGGTTGACACCAACCGCGCTTCCGCTATGATAGGGGGCGGCGGTTCAGTCCCCTCTGGATAGGGAACGCGCGGTGAGCAAAGGCAAGGACGGCGGGGCCGAAGCGGAGCTGCCTCTGGTCGAAGGCTTCGTGTGGGTGTGCCTGGCGGTGGCCGTCCTGGCGACAGCGTACGTGCTGATGAAGGAGCCGGAGGACAGCTCGCCGAAGCCTTCGGAGGTGGAGCTGGTGCGCTACCTGTCGCGCTTCGAGTTGGCGGCCCTCGGGGCGTCGGGCCTGGCTGCGCTGGCCGGCCTCTGGCGTGTGCTCTCGCGCGGGGCGGGGCAGGGGCTGTTCGGCATGGCCGTGCTCTTCAACGTGGTCCTCGCGTGCTTCTGGGCGCTGCGCTTCCTCCTGGCGCCCTAAGAAGGGGAAGAGGCATGAAGGCATTCCAGATTCCACATTCCAGATTCCAGATTGCCCTGGCGGCTGCTGCGATGTGCCTCGGCGGCTGCGCGCTCCTCGGGATCACGCCGCCCAGGCCCACCGTGCCTGTGGCGCTGGTGCCCGAGATGGAGCCGCTCCCCGGCTTCGACGGCGGCGAGGCGTGCAAGCCGGACGACTTCGCCGCCGACGCCGCGAAGGCCGCCGCCGACTGGGCGGCCCAGCGCCGCGCCATTGCCCGCCTGCTCACCGCCGCCAAGGCCCGCGAACTCTCCTCCGCCCAGTGGGCGAAGAAGCAAATGGAAGGCTACAAGCGCGTCCCGCCTCTCGACAAGCTGGTGTTCCGGCCCGTCGCGGTGCACAAGGACGCCCGCCGCCTCGTCCTCGAGGCGACCGTGGACACCTTGCCCACCCACTCGAAACTCATGACCCGCTGGCTGAAGGTCTACCTGCTCTTCGACCAGGAGAAGCAGGCCCTCGCCAGGGTCGCCATCACCATTCGAGGCGAGGTGCAAGAGTAGGCCGTAGCATCCCCTCCGAGCCGCAAGCGAGGGGCCTGTGAACTTCTCCGTAGTCGTCGCAACCCACAACCGCTGCCGCCTGCTCGGGCGCGTCGCCGAGGCGATCCTCGGCCAGACCCTGTCCCCCGACCGCTATGAGCTGCTCATCGTGGATGACGGCTCGACCGACGGCACGGAGGCGCTCTGCGCCGAACTGGCGAAGCGGCCAGGCGTGCGCTATCTCCGCCAGCCCAACCGCGGCGTCGCCTCCGCACGCAACCGCGGCATCCGCGAGGCCGCGGGCGACGTCGTGGCCTTCACCGACGACGATTGCCTCGTCCCCCCCGACTGGCTGGCGCGCCTCGCCGACGGCTACGCCCGCCACCCCGAGGTCGTGGGCGTCGGCGGCCGCCTCGTTGCGCCCCCCGACGTGCTGCGCGCCCACGCCATCGCCCACCTCGAGGACCACGTGGCGCGACATGTCTACGGCGCGGGCGACGAGGAGGCCCTCGGCGGCTTCGACTGCCCGGCCGGCGGCACCAACAACATGTCGTACCGCCGCTCCGCCCTCCTCGACATCGGCGGCTTCGACGAGAGCTTTCCCCCCCGCGTCTGGGGCGAGGACGCCGACCTCAAGCTGCGGATCACGAAGGCGGGCGGATGCCTGCTCTACGTCCCCGTCGCCGTCATCCACCTCCGCGACTACGGCCTGAAGTCGTTCCTGCGCCAGAGCTGGCAGCGTGGGCGGGGCGAGGCCCACTTCCGGCTCAAGCACGACGGTCGCCGCGGCTGGCCCACCCACCTCAAGCGCCTGTGCCTCTCGCCCCTGAAGCTTCTCGCCGCCCCCTTCCGCCGCGACCCCGCCCTCCGCGCCGCCGCAGCCCTGGGCGACGCGATACTCGCCGCAGGGTGCCTGGCCTACCGGCGTGGCCGAGGCAGTTGATGGGGTGGACGCCGTGGACAGTGTGGACACGGTGGACTGCGTGGACAAGTAACCGCGGAACACCCTCCGCCGTGTCCACAGTGTCCACAATGTCCACCCTGTCCACCTGCGAACGCTCTGTGGCCTTGCTCCGCCTCACTCCGTGATCGGGTATCGCCCCCGCCTCCAGCCTTCGTCGAGCATGGCCAGATAGTTGCCGAGCGGCACGTAGTTGGCCACGGTGTTGCCTGAGCCGAGGGCGAAGCCGCCCCCAGGCGCACACGCGCGAAGGACCTCCCGCACCCGCCGTCGCACCGCCGCCTCGCTCCCGCGGCTCAACAGGTCCATGTCAATCCCGCCCAACACGGCGATGCGGCCGCCGTAGAGTCGCTTCGCCTCGGCAATCGGCTGTATCACGTCCTCGAACGAATGCTTCGCGTCCCACCCCACCGCCAGAATGTCCTCCATCAGCGCCCGCAGGTTCCCGCACGAGTGGAGCAGGATCGGCTTGCCCCGCGCGTGTGCCGCGGCCACGATGCGGCGGTGCCACGGGAAGATGAACTCCCGCATCGCCCCAGGCGAGAGCATGCTCGCCGTCTTGAACCCCATGTCCTCCCCGAAGAACACCGCCCCCACCCCCTTCATCCCCGCCAGCGTCTCCACCACGTTCAGGATCAGGCTGCCCACAGAATCCACCACGTCGTGGACAAGTTCCGGATCGTCCGCGAGCAGGTACGACATGCCCTCGAAGCCGAGGGTGAACATGGCGTTCTCCAGGACGCCCGACACCCGGCCCACGATGCCCAACCCTTCGGGTGCGACGCGGACCGCCGTCTCGATGTCGCGGTAATCCACGTCCTGCGGCCGCGGCCAGCGGAAGCGCTCGAAGTCAGCCCGCGACGCGCAACCCCGACGCCTTGTGCGTCACGGCCACCTTGTCGAGCGACACCTTCGCCTCGACCTCGGGCGCGCCGCCGCCGAGAATCACCTTGCCCTTCACGTCGGCCTCCCCCACCATTGCGTCGGCCCCCGCAATCGAGAACGTGGCTGGACTGCCCCCACGTGGGGTGTGAAGGAAGCCCCCCAGGATGGCTTCCCGCGCCTTGCGCTGGGCAGGTAACGGCACCAAGACATAGGCCATCGTGTCCACCTCGGGCCAGTGGGCCTTGAACACGTGATCGCCGAGCTTCCGCTCGAAGCCCGCCTCACAACCGGGGGAGAACAGGGAGGCATAGAGGAACCCGCCGTCCGCCCGCGACCAGTGCGCGGCCACCCAGATGTCGCCACCTGGAATCGTGACGCTGTCGCCCTGCCCGAATGAGGCAGACGCCGGCCCACTGACTTGGATGTTGAGGTCCGCCTGGCCCCACACCGGTGCCATCCGGTCGAGTTCCACGCCCCCGCCACGGGCGAGTTCCCTCGGCTTGCAACGCAAGTCCAAAGGCCCCAGACGAAGCGCCTCGCTGCCCAGGTTGGCCTGAGCCGACCTGCACGACGCCACGAACGGCCTGGGAAGCACCAGCCATGCCTGCTTCGGGTCGGCCCCGATGGAGAACGCGAATTCCCCGCGGTAGCCCTCGACCTTGCCCAGCCCGTCGGGCAGCACAAGGTCCGCCTCGGCCAGCTTCACGACGAGCTCGGGGATGTCGAGCGACCACTTCGGCTCCTCGCCGCCGAACGGCACATTGGCCTCCAGGCCCTTCCCGCCGAGTTCCAGTGTCAGCAGCGGTTCCTGAGTCGTCCTGCGGAGCTCGAGCCAGGGAAGCTTGGCCTCGGATGCCGTGAGGCGAGCGCCGGCCGCCAACCGGAGCGTGGCTTGCTCCGGGGTGACTTGGAACGTTGCCGGGAGCTTCGCCTCCACGCCCCTGAACTCGATGGCGGAGGCCGGAAGCCTGAGTTCCGCCACGCGCCAGGCGGCTTCCGCCTTCGGCACGTCCAAGGCCCAAGTCCAGGTGGTCTTGGAGCCAGTGCCAGGGGGAATGAGCCGCAGGACCGCCTTCTCCCCCTCGATGGAGGCCGGCTTGGGCGAGGCGATCTGGAGCGAATCGCGCAGCGCCGGGACTATCGCCACGAGGCGCTGAGGGTCCAGCGAGCACGTCCACCAGGCGCTCTCGATAGCCACCTCGGCCGGCGTGCCGTCCAGGGCCTCCGACAGACCCGTGACCCCGCCCATCATGGCGTCCAGCGACCACCCATCGCCGCGCAACTGCGCCTCAAAGCCCGCCTCCTTGCCCAGCATGCCCCCATAGACGCCCGCTCTGGTGAGCCTCAGCCCGTCTATGTCGAGCCCGAAAGCTGAGGCATTGCCCGTGAACCCCTCCAACTGGCCGTTGCGCAACGTCACCTTGCCAGACAGGTCCAGTTGCTCTGCCGAGAAGCGATGGCCGGAAAACGCCGCAGCCACTTTCAGGGCGTAGGCATCCGCTTCCGCCTTCAGGACCCACGTGTCCCTCCCGCCGTAGCACGACGCCTTGAAATCAACGGGGCCGGAAACGTGAGGGGCCGCGTGCGCCCATCGAGGCGGCAGGGCCGCACGCCAGGAGGCGACTTCCCGCACCTCCCCGTCCAACGTCAGAGAAAAGTCGCTCGTGTTGGCGTTCAACGTTCCACGCACGCGAAGGTCCGCGCCTTCCGCGCTGGCGCGAAGATCAAGCTCCAACCGGCCCTTCCCTGCGTCGGCGACCGTGCCCTCAATGGGGATTCGCAGGCGCTGGCCCTCGAGGTCAAGGAGGATGGCGGAGGAGCGGAGCTGGACCTGGGTGAAGGGGTTCTCGCCCTCGCCGCCGGCGCCCAGTTCGGCGAGCGGGCCGAGGTCGAGCTTGCCATCGCGGAACCGAATCTCGGTCTCCAGCCCCGTCAGCTCGATCACGCGCAGGCGGCCCGCCAGGAGGCCGCCGATGGTGAAGCCGACGCCCACCGCGCCGACCCGCAGCCGCTCACTCTCGCCCGCGGCCACGTTGGCCATCTGCACGTGGCGGAGCGACACGCCGCGAATCTGGAGGGCCACGTTCCGCAGCCCCATCCGCCGAAGCTCCGCCGTGGCGATGCGCCGCACGAGGCCAGGCACCACGGTCACCCACGCGACCAAGGCGAGGCCCACGACAATCGCCGAGGCGATCAGGATGCGCTGTCCCCACTTCCACGCGCGCTTCACGGCGAGTCCTCGCATGAAAGACTGGCTAAAGCCAGGACTCCGAACGCGCCTTCTCCTTGTTCGGAGTCCTGCCTTCAGGCAGTCTTGGCCTTCTGGAGCAGCATCCTACTCCAGCGGGGGCCGCGGGGCAAGCTTGCACCGACGGGGCGCTGCGCTATAATACCTCAGACGATGCCTGGGCACACCGCGACACGAGGAGACGAGCCATGATCGGCAAGGCCATCCGACTGGAGCGCATCATTGACCGCAACTCGAACCGCACGGTGATCGTGCCGATGGACCACGGGGTGACGATGGGTCCCATCCGCGGCCTGGAGTGCATGCGCGACACAATAAACAAGGTGGTCGAGGGCGGGGCCAATGCCATCATCATCCACAAGGGCATCGTGGCCAACGGCCACCGCCGCAGCGGCAAGGACGTGGGGCTCATCATCCACCTCTCAGGCTCCACCTCGATGAGCCCCGACCCCAACGCCAAGGTGGCCGTGTGCACGGTCGAGGAGGCCATCTGCCTGGGCTGCGATGCCGTCTCGATCCACATCAACCTCGGCGCCAGCACCGACGCCGATATGCTCCGGCACCTGGCCGACGTGGCGCGTGACTGCTATCGCTGGGGCCTGCCCCTTGTGGCGATGATGTACACGCGCGGGCCGAAGATCGAAAACCAGTTCGACGTCAAACACGTCAAGCATGCGGCCCGCGTGGGCGCCGAGCTGGGCGCCGACGTGGTGAAATGCGTCTACACGGGCGACCCGCAGTCGTTCGCGGAAGTCGTGGACGGCTCCCCCGTGCCCGTCGTCATCGCCGGCGGCGAGAAGATGGACACTGATGAGCAGGTGCTGGCGATGGTGGACGGCGCGCTCAAGGCGGGCGCGGCGGGCGTCTCCATCGGCCGCAACGCCTTCCAGCACGACGACCCCCAGGCCATCGTCCGCGCAATCGGCATGATGGTCCACGGCGGCAGCAGCCTGGCCGACAGCCTCGCCTTCCTCGAACGAGCCAAGACCCAGTAGCGCCTCGTTCGTAGTTCCGCCTTCACGGCCTGTCGATTTAGTCGGCCCGGGAATTGCTGAGAAGATGGCCAGATTTCTATTGTAATCCCGCGGCGGAGCAAATAAGATAGGCGTCGGT
>VGYV01000074.1 GCA_016872855.1 Planctomycetota bacterium | reverse complement strand
AGCCGTAAGTATTTGGTAGCTCGAGACTTAGAGATTTCGCCCCCGGAATTGCTAAGTCCATGTGTACCAAGGACTTATGGATTTTCGGCCCGAGTAAATCGACAGCCCGTTTAGGCAGTCTTGTCCCCTCTGAAGGCGCCGCCGAATCGCTGAAAGCTATTTGGCGGGCCAGAGCGGCGATTGCAATCGAGTCGAACCCTATGATAGGATGAGGGTTATGAATCCACTTCTGCTCGCTGCCTGCGCCCTGATTGGCGCCCAGCCCGCCTTCGAGCCGACGGCCAACTACTCGGTCCAGACTATCGAGGGCTGGACCGTGCTGGTCCACAAGAAGCTCCTCGACGAGAAGAAGGAATTGGGCGAAAGGACGCTGAGACTGCTCGGCGCGAGACTCTACGACATCACGCGCGTGGTGCCCGCACCCGCGCTCGAGAAGCTGCGCAAGGTCCGTTTTTGGGTCGAGGAGAACCCAAAGGTCACATGCGCCTGCTATCACCCGTCGCGCGGCTGGCTGGCGGGCAACGGGTTCAACCCAGAGAAGGAGAAGTCGGTCGAGATTGGCGGCCCGACGAACTTCCTGGGCTGGGCCGAGTGCCAGCCGAACATGGTGCTCCACGAGCTGGCCCACGCCTACCACCACCAGGTGCTCGGCTACGACAACCCCGACATCAAGGCGGCGTTCAAGCGAGCCGTCGAGAGCAAGTCCTACGAATCCGTCCTCTACTACGGCGGCGGGAAGAAGCGGGCCTATGCGCTGAACAACGATCAGGAGTACTTCGCCGAGCTGTCCGAGGCGTACTTCGGCACAAACGACTTCTATCCCTTCGTGCGCCCCGAGGTCAAGGAGCACGACCCCGACATGTTCAAGGTGTTGAAGAAGCTCTGGGGGCAGTAGGGCGCGGCGTCTTGAAGAGTCCGACGCCACCCGCCCAGAGATCGCCCGTGGCGGGGTTGAAGCGGAGGAGGAGGGGCTTGACGTAGGGGAGGTCGCTCGTGATGTCGCGCCAGGTGGCGCCGCCGTCGGTGCTCTTGCACAGGCCGCTGACGGTGCCGGCGTAGAGCGTGTCGGGGCTGGCCTTGCTGGCGGCCAGGGCGTAGACCGCATAGTCGGCCAGGCCGCGGTTGATAAAGCGCCAGTGCTTGCCCTTGTCCTCGGTCTTGTAGGCCCCCGCCACGTCGCCGCCGAGATAGATCACGCCGTCGCGGGTTGGGTGGAAGGCGCACGACCAGAAGAAGCCGCCCCCGCCCCAGCCGACCGCCTTCCACGAACCTTCCGCCGCGAGACAGACAGGCGCCAGGAGTTGAAGGGCCAGGAACCAGCGGGCGATCATCGGTCTCCCCCCACGGAGGCGACGAGGAGGCGGAGCGACTCGTTCTCCGCGTCGCGGCTCTTGACGTTGGCGTCGTTCCAGCTCAGGACGATGTCGAGACTTGGGATGACGACCATGGCCCTGGGCCCGCCGTGGCCGAAGGCGCCGTAGGCGTCGGGCGGCGCGTCGCGCCAGTGGCGCAGGCCGGCGCGGTCCAGGCCATTGGTCCACCAGAGCCAACTGTAGCTGCCGAGGTGGTCGCACTGGTTGTCGGGCACTTGGGCCGAGCCGAGGGTGCGCTGGTCGGGGAGCATCTGGGCGGCCCGGCTCTTCGCACGGGGGAAGTCGCTGGGCAAGGGGCTGGACACGGCCATCGCCGCGAGCTTCTCGCCGAGGAGTTGTTTGTCGCCCCACTTGCCCTTGCGCAGGTAGAGAAGGCCGAAGCGGCAGAAGTCGCGGGGCGAGACGGCGAGGCGGCCCGGGCGGTCCTTGGCGCCAAAGGCCATGAACGTCGGCTGGTCCTCGCATTGCATCGGCTCTGTGAGGAGCGGGCGCAGCACCTTTTCGTCCACGGTGTCGTATGTCGCGCCGTAGACCTTGAGGAACAGCAGGTCCCAGAAGAGCGCGATCTGCCAGTCGTTGTAGCAGAAGGCCGTGCCCGGCTCCTCCATCGCGCCGTAGCACGAGGTCTGGTTGGCCAGGTGGCGCCAGGCGATCAGGCTGTCCTTGAACTTGAGGTGTTCGTTCAGTTGGGCGAGGCGGGGCTCGAGGAAGCGCACCTTGTCGTCGAGACTCTTGATCTTGCCGTCCTCGACGGCCTTGAAGAGGAAGTGACTGAACCAGGGCTTGCAGGCCGAGGCCACGTCGCCGCGCTTCGTCGCATCGCCCCAGGCGTAGACCATGTAGCCGTGGCGGGTGACACAGCCGCGGCCTCCGACAGCCTTGGCGAAAGCATCGAGCTTCGCCGCGTCCATGCCCACGCCGGCGGGCGGCTTCTCCTCCCAGGTCGCGGCGGGATAGGCTGGCTCCGCTGCGGTCACGGCGGCCGCTGAGGCCAGGAGAAGGGCGACGGTCACGGCCTCTGTGCCCATTGCTGCTCCAGGCGTTTCTCGACGCGGTGGTAGAGGTACGAGGCGGCGATCATCAGGGCGCCGAGGATGAAGAAGGACAGGATGCGGTAGACCTGCTCGATGTGAGCGATGTCCACGATGACGAGCTTGAGGGCTGTGAGGCCGAAGAGGCCCAGCGCGGCCAGGCGCGCCGGGCGCACCCGCTTCCAGAAGCCGAAGGCGAGGACGACGCTTGCATAGGCGCTCCACACAATCGAGAGCGCCATCTGAGAGGCCCAGCGGGCGCGCTCGGGATCGGCGACCGTCTTGAGGGCATACAGGTAGGCATCCGCGCTGAGGATGAGGAACAAGGCCGCCGCCGCGGCCACGTAGAGGCACGTGGCCAGGCCCTGCTCCGGGCCGGGACACGTCTCCGCGTGGCGCCGCAGGACGCGCCCGAAGGCGAAGGCGGCGAGGATGACCAGGGCGCACGTCGCGAAGCGAAGGTTGAGGAAGATGACAAACTCCTCCAGCAGGCCACGCTGGAAGAGGGCCGCCGCCGGGACGAGAGCCGCGACCAGGAGGGCCGCGGCAATGACCCGACGCGGCAGCGACGGCCACCGGAGGCCGCTGGCCAGGAACCCCAGGGAGCCCGCCGCCCAGAGCGCAGCCAGGGCGGAGCGGGCGAGGCAGCCGCTCGTCGCCTTCAGGCTCCAGAACAAGTCGAAGCTGATGACAAGCAACAGGGTGAGCCCGGCGGCAACGAGAGGCGCTTCGCAGAAGGAGCGCTCGTTCTCATCGCATACCTCGCGGGAGCGGCGGGGAGCATAGCCGTGGAGAAATGCTGCCAGCGCCAGGAGGACCCCAACCCAGAACCGCGCGTTCAGAAAATGCGCGCAGTCACCCATCACCATGCCCTGGTAGAGCCGCAGCCCGAGGACGAACCCCACGCCCAGGACGGCGACGCCCGCAATCCGCGTGGGGAGCGACCGCGCGCGGAGGCCGGCACCCAGGAAGTCAATGGAGGCGACCGCCCACAGGGCAGCCACCGCGCAGTCGGCCTCGTAGGTTCCCCAAGTCCCCGCCCATTCAGCGAGGTCAACGTGGACGATGAGGAGCAGAGCGGCCCCCCCGCACAGGGCGAGCGTAGTGGGCAGGTGGCGCTCGCCGCTGCTCGTCTCCGCGCGCCAGCGGCGGAGCGCGAATGCCTGTGCGAACGCGGCCAGCACCACCGCTCGGGCAGACAAGAAGCGAGCGGTCAGGAAATGCCAGGATCCCGGCGGGACCGCCAGCGTGTGGAGATAGGCCGCGATGAGGGCGGCGAGTGCAAGGCAGCCGACCGCCACCCACCTTGCGGCAATGCTTCGCGCGCGAAGCCCCGCCGCCAGGAATGCCAGTGACCCCAACGCCCACACGACCACGCCAGCCGAGCTGGGGAGGTCGCCGAATCGTGGCGTGCCTCGGAGCAGTTCCCCCACACGGAACCAGGCGGCGACCTCGGCGTGGAGCATCACGAGGCCCAGGAGCCCCGCCCCGAGGGCCGCAGCGAGCTTAGCCTCGGCATCCCCTGGCGACGCCTTCTTGCACCAGCGATGGTGGACCGCGGCGAACGCGCCCGCCGCAAGGCAGACGAAGGCCGCGACGCCGAACTCTGGGTTGAGGACGAGGGCGAACGACTCCTTGCGGGCGAACAGCCACTGGACGTCGTGGAGCGGCCAGTGGCGGGCGAAGAGGCGCAGCACGGCCAGAGCCAGGACGATGGCCCCCCCGATCCTCACCGGCGCGTAGGCGAAGCGGTAGCCGAGGTAGACGAGCGCCACGGCCTCGGCCGACCAGATGAGCGTGATGCCGTTGAGGCCGAAGTGGAGGGGAACGGCGATGGTGGCGAAGATCATCGCCAGGGCGAGAAGGCCGAAGATTGAGTTGGCATCCGCTGGGATGCGCCGTCGGGCCGCTGCGCCGAGCGCCAGGTAGCAGGCGGCCATGCCCAGGCTGATGTGGCCCAGTGCGTGCCGGTAGGCCGGCTCGTGGAGGATCGCCCAGGCGCAGCCGAAGGCGGCGGCCGCCACGACCATCGCCAGGACGAAGCGCTCGACGAATGCGGGAGTCCGCTGCCCTAGATGGTATGCGAACGGGATGATGAGGAACGCAAGGAAGAAGGCGCCGAGCCAGAGGAGCGCGGGGACCATCGCCGCGGGCGCGTAGAATCTCGCGAACCAGGCCGCATAGAACGTGGCCGTGCCCACGAAGGCCAGGAGGTCAAGCGCCCGCCACTGCTTCACGAAGGCCACGGCCAGCACCCCGAGATCCAGGATGAGGAGGTAGGCGAAGAGTTGGTCGCGGGCGTCCTGGCCCGTTGAGACGAGCAGCGGCGTAAGCAGCCCACCAAGCACGGAGAGGACGCTGACCGTGATGGCGTCGTGATAGAGGGCGATGGCCATGCCGAGGCAGGTCACGACGATCATCGCCCCGAACGCCGTGGGCTGGGGCAGCAGGCCATAGAAGTGGAAGCCCGCGTAGAGCGACACGTACAGGATCGGAAGGCCCGCGGCGCCGATGAGCCCGAGGCCCAGCGCCCGCATCTTGCGCGCGACGAACCAGTTGCCGAGCGCGAGGACGCCCGCCCCGAAGACAAGCCCCGCGACCACGCGCAAGGCCGGGCTGATCCAGCCCCTCTCCACGGAGTACTTGACGAAGAAGCCGACTGCGGCGAAGAGGGCGAGGCCGCCAAGCCAGGTGAGCCAACGCTTGCCGACCACCTCCTCAAACTCCGCCGCCCCCTCGGGGGCAGAAAAGGGGACATTCACCTTTTCGCCCCCGGGGGGCGCCGAAGGCTGCTGCGCAGAAAAGGAGAATGTCCCCTTTTCTGCCCGCTCCTCCCACGGGAGAGGCGGCGCCTCCTCCCTCCTGGGCACTGGCGGCGGGGAGGGAGCAGCAGGTGGCTCCACCTCCTCCAGCACAGGGAGGGGGGGCTCGGGCGGCAGCTCGACCAGGGTCGGCGGCAGGGGAGGCGGCTCGGCCGAAGGCGCGGGGCGGCCCTCCATGTCCGCCACGCGCCGCCGCAGGTTGTGAAGCTGCATGCGGAGCACATCGAGCTCCACCCGAAGCTCTTCGAGCTCCTTGCGCGAGGGCGCGCCGCGGCCCAGCCCCACGACGCCGTGAATGATCCAGATGACGGCGCCGATGGCCAGCAGGCACACGAGAAGCGTCAGGCCTTCCATCGGTCCGCCTTCCTACCATCTGACGACGACGGAACCCGTGCCGTTCACTTCCTTGCTCGTGAGGGCCATCTCGACTCGGGCCTCGGGGAGGAGGATGCCAAGGTCGTAGCGCAGCGACGCGGACCACCAGGGGGTGCGGATGCGCTCGGCGGCGACAGCCTGGTGCGAGGCGATGAGCTTGCCCTCCGGCGTGAGGAAGCGTAGGGTGATCCGCACGTGGCTGAGCGTGCCGTTGCCCATCACTTTGAGGGCGAGCAAGAGGCGGTTGGCCATGCCGTTGCCCGTGACATAGGCCGTGGGCTGGACGCCATAGGCGAGCACGTGCGCCTCGGTGGCGGGCGGCTGGGCGGGCGGCTCCTGGACGGCAGCCGTGGCTTCGACCGGCTCGCCGGGTGCCGCCACGTACATCGTGTCGAGCCACAGCGGGCCGCACACCTCGCCTGGCGTGGCGTCGTTCATTCCGAAGCCAGTGACCTGAGTGTAGCCCCTGGGCAGGAGGCGGTCAAGGGGAATGGTCACGAGCTGCCAGGTCGCCTCCAGGTCGTCCACTGCCACATAGTCGGGAAGCGAGACCCACGGCCAGCCCTTCGCTTCGGGCGGGCGCCCGTTGCCGGCAACGGGCGCGGCGGCGCCGCGGTCGTCGCGCGCGTAGAGCCAGACGGTGAGCTGCTGGTCGCCCGCTCCGCCGCCGTTGATGTAGAAGCGCAGCACGCCGTTCGCCTTCAGGTGGCGGCTGATGTCCACGGGCGGAAAGCCTACCGAGAAGCCGTCGTGCCAGGGCTGCGTGAGGCCCTCGGCCTGAATCGCCGTCCCGCTGCTGCCCTGGGTCGGGTAGGAGACGACGCTGACCTTGGTGGAGCCCTTGCCTCGAAGGGTCAGCCCCTCGCCGTCGTCGGGCAGGAGCGGGAGAGAGGGCGGGTCGGCGTCGGAGCTCTCGCGCAGCTCCGTCATCCTGCCCTTCAGGAGGGCGAGGAGGCGCTGGAGGTCGTCGGTGAGGCGGCCATAGGCCGTGTCGTCGTAGCGGGTGCGGAGGGACTTGGCGAACCAGCGGACGTGCTCGGCCTTGCCGGCGCGGGGCCGGTTGGCGACGCGCAGGCTCATCCGCGTGGCGAGAGCGGCGTCGGCCTCCACGCGGCGGGTTGCGCCATCGAGTTCCGCGGCGAGGGCGTCGGGCGGCTCGCCGTTCCGCAAGCCCTCGGCGACGCGGAGGCGGGCCAGGTGGTAGCTGGCCCAGGCGCGCGAGCGGAGGACCTGTTCGCTGAGGCCGCAGAAGTAGGGGGCGGAGTCGGGAAGGACGAGGCGGCGCTCGCCGGCCTCCCAGCGCTGCCAGAGGCGCTCGAGGCCGCCGCTGGCGCGGACCAGGGCCTCGTATTGCTGGCGCATGCGGGCCGCCGTGTTCGGCGTCTCAGCCACGCGCGCCACGTCGCTCGGCATCAGGCAGTAGGAGGGGCTGATGCCGCCGCGGAAGGCGTCGAGGAGCCACGGCGCCGCCTTCCGGCCGAATGCTTCCGTGGCGAACGACGCCAGCGATTCGCTTGCACCCACACTGTCCCGCTCGATGTCGAGGTCGCCGGGCCACGGGGCGGCGCCGGGCGCCTCGGGGTTCCACAGGTACTGGGCGGCGGCGGCGGCGGCGAGCGGCGCGCAAGAGGAGGAGGAGCCGAGGACCCAGGTGGTGCGGCCCGGCTCGTGGAAGGTCTTGGCGAAGCGTGCGCGGTCGGCGTAGAGCGGACACCAGTTGTGGTCGCCCGAGGTGGCGTCCACCATCCACGGGACGAGGATGGGCCGCCCCGGGAAGAGTTTGGTGAATAGGGCGACGGCCGGCTGCGCGCTCTCGCGCACGCAGACGGCGACGGGCGGGTCAGTGGGCAACAGCTTGTGCAGGTCGGTCCAGTAGCCCCGCATGTGCTCGTAGCACGGGTCGTCCGGCTGGAGCAGGATCGCAGGGTCGGACGGGTGTTGGAGGGCAGCCAGCGTGACGGTTGGGGCGTGCTTGCGACACGCCTCGTGCCAGAGGGCGAACAGATGGGCGTCGGCAACGGCGCGGTCGGTGCTCCAGCGGCAGAGCTTGCAGCGGGCGTCCCAGTAGCCGGGGTTGGCATAGCCGCCGCCGTCGGGGAGCTGGACCACGGCCATCGTGTAGCCGGCCTTGCCCAGGAGGAGAGCCGTCTGCTCCGCCTTGTGGCGGCTGCGCTCGTCCTGGGTCCAGCAGTAGTAGCGCCGCTGGCTGGGGTTGCGGACGCAGCGGGTGGCCTGGAGGTCATCGTCGTCCTCGGGCGAGGTGCCGACGGCGGTGGACAGGACGTCGCACACGGCGAGGCCGCGGGCCTGGGCGTAGCTCGTGACACGGTGAAGCGTGGCGAGGAAGAGCTCGGCCCGGTCTGCGCCATCCAGTTCCCTGGCCAATGCGTCGAACTGCGTGGGCACGCCGGCGAGGGGGAGCCACACGAGGTTGAGCTTCAGGCGGGCCAGGAAGTCCACCGTTCGCTTCGCGTCGTGGATGTAGGCGTCGGCGTAGCGGCCGGGTTCGGAGCGGCTGCGCTTCATGGCCTCGAGCAGTCCGTGCTCCGTCCGCTCCCTGTGGAAACTTGACAGGCGGTTCATCGCGCGCAGCGGGAAGTCGGGCCAATCGCGGACACGCGCTCCCGCGAGGATGAGCCGGCCATCGGCGTCCTTGCGGAGGAGGCGGCGGAAGGTCATGGCGGCCCAGACCAGGCCCTGCTCGTCGCGGCCGACGAGGCGGGTGCGGGCGGCGTCGGTCGTGTCGAGCCAGTGGCCCTGTGGGGCCTCAGGCACAGTGGCATCGCCCGCGGCGGCGAGGGCCAGCTCGATGCGGCGGCCGCGCCAGGCTGTGGCCTCGGGGGAACCCGCTGGTGCTGTCTTCAGGGGTGCCCCTCGCAGTTCGCGGAGCCGCTGGTGAATCTCCTCCGCGGCGGCGACCACCCTGTCGGACGGCTCGGACGGCAGCACGAGCAGGGCTTCGCCGAGCGGCTGGTCGGGCCCGCGCTCCAACTCGCGCGGGGTGGGGAGGATATGGAGGGGCGCAGGCTCCGTCTCGCGCGCCTTCCTGCACGCGGGCACGAGCGCCAGCAGGAGAAGGAGGGGGCGATGGGAGAGGAGTGTGCGCATGGTCAGGTGTTCGCCGTCTTGAAGGGCTCAGCGTACCGGACGCCGAGGCGGCGGCCCCACTCGGCGGCCCGCCGCTGGACCATGTCGAGGCGGACCTGCGTCATCTGGCTCGCGTGGCAACGGCAGAGGGCGAGCTTCGCCTCGAAGTGCTCGGAGATGTCCTCGATATGGTCGTAGTGCGGGTCGAGCAGGCCGTCCTGGCACGAGCTGCCCGGTGTCCAGAACCGCAGCGTCGCGGCGCCGAGCTTCGCCCTCGTACGCTGGAATGCCTGCCAGACCATCGAGGCGACGGCGTGGTGCTCGGGGTCGAGGTCGAGCGGCGTCTGGGTGAGCACCGGGTCCGGCCCAAGGCTCACGAGCAGGTCGGCCAGCCGGGCGACGTGTTCGTGCTGCTGGAAGGCGATGACGAGCGGAGGCAGGGCCGCCATGCCCGCCGGGAGCGGGACAGGGCCATAGCCGACGGTGACGGGTTGGGAGCCATCCCAGTAGTGGCGCTGGGGGTAGTCCAGGTGATGCACCTTGGCGCTGAGGAGCGCGGCGGCCGCTTCCTGCTCGCGGCGGCGGATGGCCATGGTCTCCGCGGGCGGGAGGCGGCGGGTGCCCATTGCCGGCAATGGGCGCGCCCGCTCGCCGCCGTCGGGCGGGACCATCGAGCCGGAGCAGTTGTTGGTGGCCATGACGATGTGGACGGTGCCGCCGCCGGCGGCCCACTTGGCCAGGGTGCCGCCGGCGTTCAGCTCCGCATCGTCGGCATGCGCCGAAATGGCTACGAGGGTTCCTGGCACTAGCGTACTCTCCCGCGCCTGCCTTCTTGTTTCTTCCCCCTCTCCCCGAGGGCTGATCTTCGCCCATATCTCGGGGCCTTGTAGCCCGCGAACGCGGGCGAGCCAGCCGTAGCCCAGGGCGACCGAAGGGAGCCCTGGGATCGGGCGCCCCCCCCGTCCAAGCCCCCGAAGGGGGCGTTTCGCGCCCGTTGAATCGCCCCACTTCGGGGGCTCTATGCTGGCGGGGCCTTCTCCCAGGGCTCCCTTCGGTCGCCCTGGGCTACGGCTCAAACGCCCCCATTCGGGGGCTGAACCGCAGCCCCCAGAAGATGTGGGCAGAGATCAGCCCCGAGGGAGAGGGGACAGACCCGGATCAGTTCGCGCGGATTCGCACTTCCTTGCCGGTGGCGGCGGACTTGTAGATGGCGTCGAGAATCTGTTGGACAGCGAGGCCGTGCTCGCCGGGGGCGATGGTGTCGCGGCCCTCAAGGATGGCGGCGATGAACTCCTGGTAGGCCGTGGGGCAGGGGGCCAGGCCCTGCTGGAGCTTCGTCTCCCACAGCGCGCCGTCGTGCTCGGTGAAGATGCGGGCCTCGAACTCATAGGTCTCGTTGACGTTCGAGTGCAGGATGCCGCCCTTGGTGCCGAGGAGCTGGGTGAGCATCTCCTCGCGCTTTTGGGTGAAGCCGGCCCAGCTCGCCTCGGCGATGAGCGTGGCCCCGTTGTCGAAGCGGATGAAGGCCCCGCCGATGTCCTCGACGTCGAACGCCTTGCCCAGCTCCTTCGCCGTGCGAGCGCCGATGACGTTGTAGGTGCTGGCCGTGACGCTGACTGGCTTGGGGCTGCCCATGAGCCACATGGCCATATCTATGCGGTGGACGCCGAGGTCAATGATGGGGCCTCCGCCCGAGAGCTTCTTCTGGCCGAACCAGCCGCCGAAGCCAGGCAGGCCGCGGCGGCGATACCAGGCCGTCCGCCCATAGTAGATGTCGCCAATCGCGCCGCTCGCCACGAAGCTCTTGAGCGACTGGGTTTGCGGCATGAAGCGATAGGAGAAGTTGATCATCAGCCTGCGGCGGTTCTTCCGCGCTGCATCGAGCATGGCACGGCCCTGGCGGACGTTCATCGCCATCGGCTTCTCGCACAGCACGTGCAGCCCAGCGTTCAACGCGGCGATTGTCACCGGAGCGTGCAACACATTGGGCAGGGCCACGCTCGCCGCGTCGAGTTCCAGCCGCTTGGCCGCGGCCATCAGCTTGCGGTAGTCCGTGAAGCACTTCTCCTCGGGAATCCTGCACTCGGCGGCGAACTGGGCGAGCCGGGTGGCGTCCACGTCGCAAATCGCCACGGCGCACGCCCGCGGGTTGGCGTGGTAGTCCTTCAGATGGTGACGCCCCATGCCCAACCCGACGACCGCGACGTTCACTCGGTCCTTTGCCACGGAAGCCTTCTCCTTTCCACGTTGGCCCAGTGCGGCAGTTCAAGCCACTGGTATGGTACGCCCCCGCCAGCCGTGGGTCAAGTGGCTCCTCACCTTGGGTTGACAGGCTGGGCGGCGCGGGGTAAGATGCACGATGCGGGGGAGAGGAGTCGCGCGATGGGCGACAGGTACAAGTTCGAGTGCACGTGCGGCCAGCATCTGGTGGCAGAACAGCGCCTCGCGGGGTTCCTCATCCGGTGCCCCGTGTGCCTGCGTCAGTTGGTGGTGCCCGCCAGGGGCCTGCCGGTGGATGATGCGGCATACCGCCAGGTGGAGCGGTACATGCTGGCGTGCGTGTGCCGCTACAAGATGCTGGTGAAGGCCGGTGCGGCTGGGCACACGTTGCATTGCCCCATGTGCCAGCTCGAGATCAAGGTGCCGACGCTCGAGGTGTTGCGGCGCGGGACGGCCCGGGTGCTCGTGGTGCGCGGCGAGGACGAGAACCAGGACCAGATAAAGACTGATCAACTGCTGCTCCTGGTGGACGACGCGGGCGGGCCGGGGCCGGACATCCGCTAGCGGGCGCCGGTGTCAGGGGAAGGAGATGTCGGAGCCGAGGCCCGAGACGGTCGCGTCGGTGCTCCGCAGCCGCTGGGTGAAGTCCCTGGCGGTGGCGGCCGGCGTGGCGTTCCTGGTCGCGCTGATCTACCAGGTGCGGAGCACGGTGGCGCCGTTCGTGCTGGGCGCCGTGGCCGCCTACATCGTGAGCCCCGCCGTCGAGTTCTTCCACGTCAAGCTGCGGCTGCCGCGCGTGGTGGTGGTCGCGGCGCTGATGCTTACCCTCACCGCGCTGATCGTGGGGAGCATCGCGCTGGGCATCTCCTACTTGGTTCGGACGGTCGAGCGTGTGGTGCCGCAGGCCGAACGGGCGCTGTGCCCGGAGCCTGAGGGCAAGACGTTCGCCGAGCGTATCCGCTGCGCCTTCGAGTCCATTCCCAACGAGATTCGCGTGCAGATCGAGCAGGCGCTTGAGCACCTGCCCGCGACGATTCGGGAGAACTTCCGCGAGATCTCGGTCTCAGTTCTCCGCGGGTTCGGTGCCGTGTTCGGTGTGCTGTTGGGCATCATCCTTGCCAGCTTCCGATTCGTCCTGTTCTTCGTCGTCACGGGGTATCTGCTCGTTGACTTGCCGAACTTGAAGCGTCGGGCGGCAGGGCTGCTGCCCGAGCGGCACAAGGAGGGCATCCTGCGCGTGCTGCGGGAGATTGACCGGGACATCCACGCCTACTACCGTGGGCTGCTGGTCGTGTGTCTTGCCCTCTGCGTTATCTACTCGGTGGGGCTCCTGCTGTGCGGCGTGGACTTCGCGATTCTGATTGGCGTGGCGGGAGGGCTGGCCGACATGGTGCCATATCTGGGCCTCGTGGTGGGGATGCTGCCTGCGCTGCTGTTCTCATTCGTGCCGTACGGTGGCCTGCTCAAGCCGCTCGGGGTCGTCCTGGTCTTCGCGTTCGGCGAGACCTTTGCGGGTATGGTCCTGGTGCCGAAGATCATCGGGCCGAAGGTGGGCATCCACCCCGTCGCGGTGCTTCTGGCCATCATGGTGTTCGGGCACCTGATGGGCTTTCTGGGCGTGGTTTTCGCCGTGCCTCTGGCTGCCGTGGTGAAGGTGCTGGCCGGGGAGTTGCTGCGGCACTACAAGAGCTCGCAGGCGCCGGCTACCAAGGGATGACTGGATGAGTGGATGAGTGGATGAATCGATGGGTGCCTGACTGGATGGACGTCTGGCAACCATCCATTCATCCGCTGATCCACTCATCCAGTCATCCAATCAGCTCGGTCACTGGCTGTAGACGGAGCGGCAGGGGCCGCGGGGGATGCCGGGGGGCTCGGCGGGGCGGATGGCCGAGGCGCTGATGCGGACGCGTGAGACCATGATGCCGTTGCCCCAGGTCCACAGGGCCACGCGGTTGCCGGGGAGCGGCGTGGGGTCGGCGTAGCTGAGCACACGGATGCCGTCCACGTAGAAGTTGAGCGTGTTGCCGAGCTTCTCCACCTTGAGGTAGAACCAACGGCGGTGGATGCCCGACTGGCGTGGGATGACGGCCGCGCAGCGGGCGACGACGGTGTTGCCGCGGGTGATCGCCGTCTCCTTGTTGTCCCAGCCCCCATAGAAGAAGCTGTAGCCGCTCGCGAGGTCCTTGCCGTCGGCGCAGATCGTCACGTTGAAGTCGCGGGTGTAGCGGTAGGCGGTGCCGCCGCGCGCGGTCTCCATCTTGGGTCCGACAGCGAACTCGACGCTCAGGTCGCCGTCGAAGCCGAACTTGTTCCAGATGGCTGCCAGGGCCTCGCCCTCGGGCACGCCCGAGAAGAAGGACCAGCGCGGGTCGCACTCCCAGCGGTTGCTGATCTCCCAGGTGCCGGCGGCTGGCCGCCAGTCGCTCGCCGCCTTGCTGAAGGTGTAGATGCGCAGGGTGTCGGAGAAGACGGCGACGTCCTGTCGGTCGAAGGAGTAGACCTTGACGCCGCCTGGTGCGGTTGCGGGGGTCTTGCTGGGGAGGGGGAAGTTCTGGGCGGCGAAGGCCGCGCGGCAGCCGACCAGGGGGTGGGGGTCCTTGGCGTGCAGGATCGGCTTATCGTTGACGGAGGCGATGAGGTAGTTGCCCAGGCGCTCGAAGCGTAGCCGGTGGACGGGGCTGGCGAGAGGCACGGTCCGCTCGGCGACGGTCGTGGCCTGGCGGGCGATGGTGGCCTTGTAGGCGGTCTCGCCCTTTGCCGCGTCGGGCCAGGCGAAGAGGAGGTTGTAGCCGCTGAGCGCGCCCTTGCGGCTCTCGGCGGAGAGGACCATGCGGCACGAGCGCGGCAGGGTAGCCGCCGGCACGCTCCCGGCCTTGTCTTTCTCCAGCTCGACCTCCTTGAGCTCGATCTGCATGCTCGCGTCGCCCTGGAAGTCTGCCCGGTGCCAGTAGAGCTCGGTGTACGCGCCCCCGAGGGACTCCGTGGCCGGCTCCCAGTCGTTCGCCGCGCCCGCCCATACCTCCATGGTCAGTTCGCGCGAGAAGATTTCGTGCGTCGTCAGCACCGGCTCGGGCGGCAGGGGGAAGTCCACCCGCACGTGCTCGAAGGCCAGGCCGCGGGCCTCGGCGGCGTAGAGGCCTATGGCGCCCTCGTCCAGACCGGGGACCCAGGCGGAGAGGACGGGCTGGCCGTCGAGGATGGCGGTGGCCAGGGCGCTCTTCCATTCGACGGCCAGGAGGTGGCGCGTGCCGGGTTTGGCGCGGAGGACGATGGCGCGCTCCTGAACCACGCGCTTGCCCTCGACCATGGCGTCGAGGCGCGCCGCCCCCGCCGCCGGCTGCCAGGTGAAGAGCACGTAGTTCGTCTCGTCCAGGTAGTGGCTTACCAGGCCCACTTCGGTCGCGGGCACGGCCTGGTCGGGGAGACGGACGCGTGTGGTGAGGACGTAGTCACGCCAGCGGGCGCTGCCGGCCACGGCCTTGGCCGGGGCGTCGGCGGTGACGTGCCAGGCGGCGCCCTGCTTGCCGGCTCCGCGGCTCCAGGTGCCGCCCAACTGGCGCCAGCGGCCGGCCGAGCTGGTGGAGAAGTCCTCCTCGAACCCGCGCACGCTCTGCACGAGGATGTCGTCGAAGTGTGCGCCGCTGACGGCGGGCATGGCGGAGTAGAGGCCGATCTGGCCGAAGCAGAGGCAAGGGTCCCGCGCGGCGAGGGTCTGGCGGCCGTCAATGAACGCGCGGATGCGGTCCTCGACGGCCTCGATCTCAATCTCGTACCACACGCCGGGCTGGTAGCCGCCGGGCTCCTCGGCCAGGATGGTCTCGGCGCCGTGCCAGCGCTTGACCAGTTGCTTGCGCCCCTTCGCCCCGCCAGGCTGCGCCTGGGCGTTCCAGCGGAAGGCGTAGTAGTTGTCCGGGTCGCGGTAGTAGGCGCAGAGGCCCACGTCGGCCGGGCCTTGCGACACGGTGGCGGCGCGGAAGCGGTAGTTGTCCCAAAACCATGCCCCGCTGACTGCGATGCCCGGCTTGTCGCCCGCGGCCGAGCCGATGTAGTAGAAGGCATTGCTCGAAAGGCTCGGGTTGCGCAGCGTGGCCAGCTCCCAGGTGCCGCTGACCGTCTTCCACGTGCTCCCCTCGCTCGCCGTCTTCATGAAGTCGTCGGCGAAGTAGACGGGATCGCACGGCTGGGCGGGGCGCACCTCGAACGTCGCCGAGTCGCCGATGGACCCCACGCCGATGCTGCCGCCGTGGAACGACTCGTCCTCCGCCCGCGCGGCCACGGCGTCGTTGAGGACCACCTCGATGCTGTCGGGACGCCGCTTGAGGATGACGCGGTTGGCCCCCGGCCTGAGGCCGTGGGTGCCCGGCGTGCCCAGTGGGGTCTCCAGGCCGCTCTCCACCTTGCCGATGCGGGTGCGGCCCTCGGCAAACTCCACGAGGTAGTAGTTCGAGCGGTCCTGGAGGTCGAGGAGGAACCGCACGTTGGGCTTCGCCCCTTTTTCGACCTTGATCACGGCGGGCAGGTTGTAGCTGGCTCGGCGCGGGCCTTCGCGGAGCTGGTAGCCGTACGGCTCCCACGCGGCCCGCTCGAGCACCCGGGCCGTGGTCCCGCCGCGCGTGCCGCCGCTGCCTGGGAGGGCAAGCCCGAAGCGCTCGATGGCGAGCCACGCCGCCGCGCCTGCGGCCGCAAGAATGACCAGGACGATGAGGAGTTTCTTCATGGCAACCGCGGCATGCTTCCCGTGATCCCCTACAGGGGATTATACAGACGGATGCGGGGGCGAGTCAAGTTTCCCCGCCGGCGGCTTTCCGCTATAATGCCAGGAGGTCGAGCTTCCGAATCCTCCGGGGGACGCGTTCATGGATATCGAGGCGATCAAGGCGAAGATCGAGTTGCAGCAGGGCGACATCACGACGGTCGAGGCGGACGCCATCGTGAACTCGGCGAACACGGACCTCATCCTCGGCGCCGGGGTGTCGGGCGCCATCGGCCGCGCCGGGGGCAAGGCGATTCAGGACGAGTGCGACGCCATCCGCTTCGTGCCCCTGGGCGACGCTGTGGCGACGACGGCGGGCGCTCTGAAGGCGAAGTACGTGATCCACGCCGTGAGCATGGAGATTGGGCACTTTACGACGGAGGGCAGCGTGGCGCGGGCGACCCGCAGCGCGCTGCGACGGGCCGACGAGCTGAAACTACGCACCGTGGCGTTCCCGGCCATCGGCACGGGGGCAGCGGCGCTGGCGCCAGAGTTCTCGGCCCGCGCAATGTTCGAGACCATCGCCGACCACGTGGCCGAGGGCACGGGCCTCGAGCACATCTGCGTGGTGCTGTTCAATGAGGACCTGTTCCAGGTGTTCAAGGAGGCGCTCGACCAGCTCAGCCTCCAGCCTCGGCCGCGGCGGGGGCGAGGGGGCTAAGCGACTTGGAGGCCATGGTGGTCGAGCACGAAGTCAATCACGCGTGCCCCGGCGTCCTTGAGGGCCTGGCGCAGGACGTGCTCGCGGTCGGGCTGGGCGATGAAGACGAGGCAGCCGCCGCCCCCCGCTCCGCAGGCCTTGCCGCCCGCGGCGCCGGCCCTGGCCGCGATGGCGAACAGTTCCTCGATGCGGGCGTTGGTCACGGAGGGGTGGAGGCGCTTCTGGTTCTCCCAGTTCGCGCTCATCAGGCGGGCGAAGGCATCCAGGTCGCCCAGCAGGAGCGCGTCCTTCATCTCGCGGGCGATGCGCTTGAGGTCGGCGATAGCGCCCGTGGTGCCAGGCTCGCCCCTGCGGAAGGCGTCGGTGACGCGCTGATGTATGTCGCCCGACAGGCGCGATTGCTCCGTGTAGCAGAGGACGAGGTGCTTTTGGAGGGCGAACTCGGTGGCGGGGTCGAGGCGCAGGGGGGCGGCGCGGACGCCTTCGCCATCGAACTCCATGAATTGGACTCCGCCGAGCGCGCTGGCGTATTGGTCCTGCTTGCCGCCGAGGATGTGGAGCTCGGCGCGCTCGATCTCGCTGGCCATTTCGGCGATCTCGTGGCCGAGCAGCGGGCGGCCGACGAGGCGGGCCAGGGCGCCGATGAGCGCCACGCCCATCGCCGCCGAGGTGCCCAGCCCGCTGCCCGGCGGCGCGTCCGACCGCGTGGTGATGAAGAAGCTCTCGTCCACCTTGAGGTGGCGGATGGCGGCCTTGGCCAGGTCCGCGTTCCCGTCGTACTCCAAACGGCGGATGTCGGAGGCCTCGACGTACACGTCGAAGTCCGCTGCGAGGATGCGGATGCCGCCTTGGGCCTCCTTGCGGGCCGAGGCGTAGGAGTAGATGCTGATGGCCGCGTTCACCACGGCCCCCGGCGTCTCCCGGGCGAAGAGGGCCACATCGGTCCACCCGCCCGCGAAGTCAATCCGCACCGGCGCACGCGCCCGAACCATGCTTCTCCTCCTTCCCTGCCGTCGGTTAGGTTGGCCAGACGACTGGATTATATCCGTCCGGCGGCCGTTTGTCTAGCGGTGGCACGGCTGGCTTGTCCAGCCGTGTGGCCGCGGTGTCGTGCCCCAAATGGCTTTCAGCGATTCGGCGGCGCCGTCACAGGGAACAAGACTGCCTGAAGGCAGGACTCCGAACCAGGAGAGCGGCTCGTTCGGAGTCCTGCCTTCAGGCAGTCTTCGCCCCAATGAGCCGAATCGCTGAAAGCTATCTGGCCCAAGACACGGCTGGACAAGCCAGCCGTGCCACAGTCAACAAGGAGATGTTGCGTGAAGGAGCCCAATGCCTTGCGCGACGTGGATGCCCGCATCCTCGGCGAGGCCATGCTCTCGGAGGAGGGGATGGCCGTGCTCCGCACGCTCTGCGACGTCCACGGCAGCCGCTTCGCGGGCACCCGCGATGAGTGGCGGGCCGGCGACTTTCTCCTCGAGCGCATGCTCGCCTGCGGCCTCAGCCGCGTGCATGCCGAACCCTTTCCCTTCCTCGCCTGGCGGCGCGGCAGGACGCCCACCCTCCAGGTCGTCGGCCCCTGCAAGCTCTCCCTCGACTGCATTGCGCTGCCCTATTCGCCCGCGACGGCCGAGGGCGGGGTGGGGCTGGAGGCAGTCAATGTCGGCGAGGGGCTGCCCGAGGACTTCGCCCGCCAGCGCCGCGACATCCGCGGCAAGGCGGTCCTGGCCAGCAACGAATCGCCCGGCTACTACCACCGCTGGGTCCATCGGGCCGAGAAGTACGCCCGAGCCGTGGCCGCGGGGGCCAAGGCGTTCATCTTCATGAACCGCCTCGAGGGCCTGCTGCCGGAGACCGGCTCGGCCCGGTTCAATCGCAGGGGCGAGATTCCCGCCGTCGGGGTGTCGAAGGAGACCGGCGCGCGCCTCGTCAGCCTCCTCCGCGAGGGGCCGGTCCGCCTCCACATCGAGACCCACGACTCCTTCGCGCGCGGTAGGAGCCGCAACATCGTGGGCGAATTCCCCGGCACGGAGCACCCGGACGAGGTCGTGGTGGTCGGCGGGCACTACGACGGGCACGACATCTCGCAGGGGGCGGCGGACAACGCGAGCGGCGTGGCGACGGTGCTCGAGGCCGCCCGCCTCCTCGCGCCCCACCGCGGCCTGCTCAAGCGGACGGTCCGCTTCGTCTGTTTCGGGGCCGAGGAGGTGGGCCTGCTGGGCGGCGCCGCCTATGTCGCCCACCACGCCGCCGAGATGGCCAGGACCCGCCTGATGGTGAACCTCGACTGCATCGGGAACGACCGGGGCAAAGGCTTCGACTTCATGGGCTGGGACGAGGCGAAGGCGCCGCTGATCGCGATGGCCCGCGAGATGAAGCAGGACATCGTGTTCGCCAGCCGTCCGAACCCCTACTCCGACCATTTCCACTTCATGGTGGCTGGGGTGCCGATCTGCCTGTTGGGAAACGTCGGCGGCACGCCGAAGGGGCGCGGCTACGGCCACACCGCGGCCGACACGCTGGACAAGGTGGGGCGCGCCGACCTCCGCGAGGCGGCGGCCCTCCTCGCCCGCAGCCTGCTCCGCTTCGCAAACGACCGCGCCTGGGCGCTCCCCCACAAGTCCACCGCCGAGGTCCGCCGAATCCTCGACCGCTATGAGCTGATTGACGTCATGAAGGCGGAGGGAACGCTGCCGAAGGCGCTGAGGTGAAGGGAGATGCGCAATGTACTTGACAGGACACGTTGGGGCGTTGTATCCTATGTTTTGTGCCGCTTCGGGGTTCTTTGTGGGTAGCCCCCAGGGGTTGTGGTTGTCGGTCGGCGCGAGCAGCTGGCGATCCAGCGCCGGCACAGGTGTATTTCGGCGTAAGTCCTTGCCATGCC
>VGYV01000073.1 GCA_016872855.1 Planctomycetota bacterium | reverse complement strand
CTCAGCATAGGCATGGCAAGGACTTACGCCGAAATACACCTGTGCCGGCGCTGGATCGCCAGCTGCTCGCGCCGACCGACAACCACAACCCCTGGGGGCTACCCACAAAGAACCCCGAAGCGGCAAAAAAGTAGAATGTCCCCTTTTTCACGGCGACCTCATCATCGGCGTCGGCCTCGGCAAGGCCCTCGCCGAGCGGGTGACGCAGTGACTATCCAGGGGGTCAGATCTACATTCTACACTTTAGCCTCAGGGCGTCCCGGAAGGCGCCCAGGCGCGCGTGAGACCCGCCGTCACAGCGGAGATTGTCCAGACGGCGTCTGGAAAATCGCCGACACCGTCGGGGAAATCGCAGGCGCGTCTGCGAAATCCGCATCATTGATGCGGAAATCCGAATCGGCGATCTGGAAATCCGGTCCGCGCGAGATGGGTAATTTGCCAGACACGGTCTGGCAAATTGCGGACGCCATCTGGGATTTACGAGACGCTGTCTCGTAGATCCGGATTCTTCAGACATCGCCTGAGGAGTTGCCAACGCTGATGGCAATCTACGCAACGCTGTCGCGGAAATCGTGGATGTTGACTGGGGTGTGCCGGCGCGATACGATGTCGCGGGACGGGGACGTCCCGCCTACATGTAAGGCGGCACAGCAGTGCGGGCGGCGTGTCCCCCGCCGCGAAGAGCATTGTAGGCGGGGCGTCTCTGCCCCGCGAGGAAAGCACCCTCACCCCAACCCTCTCCCCGAGGGAGAGGGGGAAGAGAGCGGAGCCATGGAGTTGAGAAGGGCAGCATTCCATTCCTTTGTGCTGGCGCTTTGCCTTTCGCGATTCGTGTCGGCCGAGCGGACGCTGAATCATGGGCTGCATGGGGTGCCGGCGCCAGGCAAGGTGGTGATTGACGGCGAGCTGGGGGAGTGGGACATGTCGGGGGCCATCACCTGCTGCAAGGATGTCGAGCACCTGCTCGATACGGAGAGCGTGCGGGTGGCCGCGATGTGGGACGCCGAGGCGCTGTATCTCAGCTTCGTGTTCCGCGATGCGACGCCGATGGTGAATAAGATTGACCCAGCCACGATGGTGGGCAACGGCTGGCGGTCGGACGCGGTGCAGCTCCGCTGCAATATGGCGGGGTTCATCAGCCACGTTGACTGCTGGTACTACACGCCGGGCCGCAAGCCGGCGATGACGATTCACTATGGGCCAGTGGGCGGCAAGGCGGAGAAGCCGAAGATTGATCGCCCAGTCTACCCCGAGCAACTCGGGGCGCAGCAGGCGTTCCGCGCGGCTCCCGACGGCAAGGGCTACACGCAGGAGATCAAGCTGCCCTGGAAGGTGATCACCAGCGACGGCAAGGCGCCCGTGGCCCGCGTCTCCGACGCGGAATCTTCCGCCGCGGAGCGGCGGACTACGGCGGAACCTTCCGCCGCGGAGCGGCGGACTCCGCCCGACCTGAGGCTTGGACTGGAGATGTTCTGGGGCGACGCCGACGCGCAGACGTGGCCCCGCAGCCGCGTGACCGATAATCTGGCCGAGGGCGAGACGCAGACGGATTTCTTCTGGACGAACGTGAAGGCCTGGGGCCGCCTGATTCTCGAAGAGAAGGGCAAGCTCACCCTTCCGCCCCCGCCCTGGATGGCCGCCAAGCGCACCGAACCACCCGGCCTCGTGCCCATCACGTTCGAGATGCCGCACGATGGCTTCGCCTCCATCGCCATCGAGGACGCGGCTGGCAACCGCGTGTGCAGCCTCCTCGGCGGCGTCCAGTTCGCCAAGGGCAGCCACACGGTCTTCTGGTCGGGCCTCTCTGACCGCAACGAGCCGCTGCCCCTCGGCAAGTACCGCTGGGTCGGCCTCACGCGCGGGGCGATTGACCTCCGCTGGCGGATGAGCTTCTACCAGCCGAACCGCACGTGCCCGTGGGCGAACAGCGACGGCACGGGCGCCTGGGGGCCGGACCACGGGAACCTTCAGTGCGTGGCGACGGGCGAGGGGCGGGTCTTCCTCGGCGGCCTGGGCGCCGAAGCCGGCTTCCCCCTCTTTGCTGTGGACGAGCAGGGCAACAAACTCTGGACGGCGAAGAGCGGCGAGCCCGACCACCTGGCCTTCTGCGAGGGCATCCTCTACGCCTACACCAGCCGCGGCGACAGCAACTGGCTGGGCATTGCGCCCCGCGGCATCATGCAGTTCGAGGCGGCGACGGGCAGGTGGCTCGACCTCAAAGGCCCCGACGGCAAGCCGACGAAGCGTCTGGCTCTGCTCGGCGACAAGGAGACGGCCGCCGGCTTCGCTGCGCTGCCCACCGGCCTGTTCTTCTCGATCAAGGACAGGTCGCTCGTCCGCATGTTCGACCGCAACGCGCTCGCGCCCGTGCGCGATTTCCGTGTGCCCGACGCGGGCGAGTTGTGCGCCGCGGGTGACGGCCGGCTGCTCGTCGCGACGAAGGGCGCCCTCGTCGAGCTGAGCATCGCGACGGGCGATCTCGACACCGTCGTGAAGGGCGAATTCACCGCCGCGCAGGCGATCGTCCGCCACCCCGACGGCACGGTCTATGTCGCCTTCGGCGCGCCGCTCCATCAGGTGCAGTGCTACTGGCGCGACTTCCTGGGCCGCCGCCGCGTGACCGAGATTGGCAAGCGCGGCGGCCGCACCCAGAACGGCTGGTATGAGCCGTCGGAGGGCTTCATCAACCCCAGCGGCCTCGCCCTCGACTCCACCGGGCGGCTGTGGGTCGTCGAGAACTCGCAGCGGCCCAAGCGCGTGAGCGTGTGGAAGGGCCGCCGCTGGCAGCGCGACTTCATCGGCGACACAGGCTATGGCGGCGGGGGCGTCATCAATCCCCTCGACCCCACGATGGCCTTCTACCGCGACATGCAGTTCAGGATCAACCTGGGGACGGGCGACTGGTCGCTCCGCCAGGTCGGCCTCGTCCTGCCCGAAGGGGCCGAGAAGCTCGGCATCACCGCCGGCGAGGGCGACCGCGCGACGGGCAGCGACACCGATGCCGAGTACATGATGGCCTTCAAGGGCCGGGCCTACATCCACAAGTGCCGCGGCGCCCGCCAGGTCTTCCGCGAGCGGCGCGACCGCCGATGGGCGCTATGCGCCCACATTGACCCCCAGAAGAAGGTCGCGTGGCTCGACCGCGACGACGATTGCCGCGTGGACGACGACGAGGTGGTCCGCGGCGGGAAGGACGACGATTGGGGCGGCACCGACTACTGGGGCCTCCGCCCCTCCCAGAACCTCGACCTCTTCTTCAGCCGCGGCGTCAACAAGCCCGGCCTCCGCCTCCGCTGCGTCGCCGTCACGCCCGGGGGCACGCCCCTCTACGACCTCACGCGGTTCGAGCCGATGGGCGGCGAGTGCCAGAACGGCATCGGCCTGCGCGACGGCAGCTACAACAGCGGCTGCGCGGGGGAGCGTGGCGACTACTTCAGCGAGATGCGCCGCATCTGGCCCGCCGGGGGGTCACATCTTCATTTGGCACATAGCGGCCATGTGCGAAATGAAGATGTGACCCCGCGCACCTTCTGGTTCCGCGGCGAGCACACGGGGCGCTGGACCTATCGCCTGCCCGAGCCGGGCGTCGTCCTCTACCCCTTCCAGGCCCACGGCGTCGCCGACCTCGCCTGCGGCGGCGAGGTCGTCTGCTGGGTCTCCGACTTCGGCCAGCGCTATCTCTTCACCGACGACATGCTCTACATCGCCCAGCTCTTCGCCGACGCGCGGTCGAGCTTCGAGAGCTGGCCCGACCGGCCGCAGCCGGGCTTCCTCGCCAACAAGATGGCACCTGGGCAGGAATCGTTCCACGGCTATTTCACCCGCGTGGGCGACGGCCGCTACCTCCTCACCAGCGGCTTCACCGACTGCCGGGTCTTCGAGATCACGGGCCTCGACACCATTCGCCGCATCAGCGGCGAAACCGAAATCCGCCCCCAGCACCTCCCCCGCATCGCCGAAATCCGCCAGTTCCGCCTCACCGGCGGCAGGAGTTCCGCCGGCGTCACCATCCCGCGGGCGGCCAAGCTCATTGCCCTCGATGGCAAGCTGGACGAGTGGAGCCGGGAGGGCGGCGTCGAGATCGAGGTGGACGCCGAGCGAGGCGCCCAGGTGCTGACCGCCTATGACGACGCGAACCTCTATGTCGCGTGGGACGTCCGTGACCCCAGCGCGATGCTCAACAAGGCCCCGCGCTGGGAACTCGCCTTCAAGGGGGGCGATGCCGTGGACCTCTTCTGGCGCGCGCCCGGCGAGAAGCTCGACGAGGCAGCCCCCCGCGCCGGCGACCTGCGCCTCCTCATCACCGAACTCGACGGCAAGCCGCGTGCCGTCCTCTACCGCCCCGTGTCAGTTGTGGGCGGGGCGTCCCTGCCCCGCGACCCGTCCTCGCGGGCCGGAGACGGCCCGCCTACACGCCCCGGGCCGGCGAAACGCCCCTTCACCTTCGACGCCTTCGAGGGCGCCGGCCGCCCCAACGCCGTGACGATGGACGAGGTGCGCCTGGCCGACGAGGTGAAGGCCGCGATAGCGAAGGGAAGCGGGGGCTACCTGGTCGAGGCGGCCATCCCCTGGGCGCTCCTCGGTGTTGTGGGCGGGGCGTCTCTGCCCCGCGCCGAAGGCCGGATTGACTTTGGCGTCCTCTTCAGCGACCCGAGGGGCACGGCCACGGCCCTCCGCGCCTGCTGGCACAACCGTGACACGAACATCACGAGCGACATCCCCACCGAGGCCCGCCTCCAGCCCGCCAACTGGGGCGCGTTCCGCCTCGCCAAGTAGTTCCTATTGCGGAAAGCCCATCGCCACGTGCGCCGCTGACGGCCGTAGCGACAGACGGCTCGTCTGTCGGCTTCCACGGCGGCGGACAGGCGAGCCGCCTGTCCCTACGGCTTTCCGCAACAGGAACCAAGTAGCTCGTCTTGACACCCCCGCCCCCAGAGGCCCGGAAACGCCAACGCCTCCCGCTCGGAGGGCGGGAGGCGTTGGCGCGGGCCGGTGGAATCGGGCGTGGGGACGCGGCTGTGGGGCTCAGAACTCCCACTTGAACTGGACGAGTGGGCAGCACTGCTGCCTGTGGTTGAGCACGCTGCCCAGGTGGGCGAAGCCCCAGGTGGCCGTCGCGTGCTCGTTGATCACGTAGGCGAAGGCCAGGGACCACCAGTCGTCGGGCCTCCGCACCAGGCGGCCCAGGGGCCTCAGCTCGCGGGGCATCTGGCGGTACTCGGCTGCCAGCACCAGGCGGTCGGTGAGGAAGAAGATGCCGTGGCACTCGAACACCGTGTGGCGCTCCTTGGCGAAGCCCACGAAGCCGGCGTGGATGGCCTCGGTGTTCCGGAGGCCCGCCGATACGATGAACGGCTTGGGCAGGACGCCCACGACGGTCTTGCTCGCCGTCAGCGTGTAGTCCACGCTCTGGTCGTTCCTGTAGCCGAGCAGCCGGGGCACGCCGGCCAGGTCGTCGTTGATGTTGTCCATTGTGGCGTTCTTCTTGAAGCGGACGCCTGCGGTGATGGCTGGAACCCAGGGGTTGCCGCCCTCGCCCTCACGGACGAGCATGACCCGCAGGCCGGCCGTGTGGAGGATCGAGGAGTGGTGGTCGAGGTCGAGCCCCAAGGGCCGGACATCGTGCCCCAAGTCCCCCAGCGACAGCCGCTGAAGCGAGTAGCCGAACTCCACGCGGTTCTTCAGGTTCACCGTCATCGAGAGGGACTGGAGGTCCTTGCGGCCAATCCTGACGCCTGAGAAGGCGAAGCAGGGCTTGCCCGCGATGGCGTCGCCCTCGGGCGCGTTGGCGAAGTAGGCCGTCTCCGTGAGGTAGACGCCCGAGAAGCCTTCGAGCGAGTGGAGGGGCAGGGGCGGGGCGGCGGGCTTGGCCGCGGGCTGCTCCCCCGCTGGCGACGCCGCCGGCTTCTCAGCCGCTCCCTCGCCCGCACAGACCGCCACAGAGAGTAGTGACAAGACGCCTAGACAGAGTCCGAGCATGCGCACGGAGAGACCTCCAACCAGTCAACCCTGGTTCCGCCCGTCCTCAAGGCCATGCGGCCTTGTGAAAAGTGTCGCAAGAGCCTAGCATAATCCCAACGCCTTGTCAATGAGGATTTTCGCGCGACTTGCCCGCTCACTTGCCTTCGGGCCGCAGGACCTTGGCGATGACCTGGTAGTACATGCGTAAGGTCATGTAATCACGAAGGTTATAACCATTTGAGCTGAGGGCCTCCTCGCTGAAATCGTTGACGAACTGCTTGGGGTTCGACGGGTGCGTGCCGTCGCCCGAGATGAGGGTGGGCACCTGATAGCAGTCCTTCGGCTTGCCGAACTTCTCGAGGCGGCCATCCCAGTCGTCGGGCCGCCGCAGCATGATCTCGCCGTAGTAGTCAATCACCGGCGCCCTCAGGCCGTGGGCGATGCTCAGGCCGGCCAGCCAGTACTCGCGGGCGATGGGACGCCCCGAGGCGGGCGGCACGGTCGTCAGCATCGGCACCGTGCCGTCGGCCAGCATGCGGCGGACCGAGGCCGCCATGTTCTCGGTGTACTCGGGCGGGCAAAGGCTCCCTAAGTCGTTGGTACCAAAGAGGATAACGGCGGCCTCGGCGTTCATCTTCTTCTGCCAGCCGTCTATGTTGTTGATCAGCCAGTCGCTCTTCATCATCCCTGTGCAGCCCCACTGGGCGTCCTTCCACTTCCGCCACAGCTCGCGCTTGGCGTAGACCTGAACCACGTCGAGTTCCTTGCGGACGTCGGCCGGGCAGTTCTTCACCTCGATGGTCTTCCCGTAGCTGAGGCCGGCGAGATAGGCCATCGTGACGGTTATGCTGTCGCCGTACTGGGTGAGGGTGCCCGCCTCGCCCTTGAAGCGCTTGTGCGCCTCGCGCATCGGCTCCACCCAGTAGTCCCCGGGCGGGAGGGCGGGCTTGACCTCGATAGGCTCGGGCTTCTTCGTGATGGCGGGCGACAGGCTGATTTCAAGATAGGGTCGCAGGGTAGGGTCGAAGCTCCGCGAGCCGTGGAAATCGTAGGCTCCGCCCTCCAGGTAGCTGTCGAGCACGATGCCGCAGTTGGGCGCCTTCCCCTGCACCCACGCCCGCACCGCGCCCGTGAGGTCGAACTCCATCGCGTCCAGGATTGTGCGGTCCTTCTCCTTGCGCGTGCTCGCCTTCCCAATCGCGATCAGGCCGGCGGAAGACGTGGTGAGCTTCCCGGTCGGCCATGCCACGCCCGGCTTGCGCTCGGAGGGCGTCACGGCCTCGGCGGTCCACCCCGGGGCCTCGGGCAGCTTGAGGAGACAGGCGCCGTAACGGTACTCGGTCGCCTGCCGACTCGTCTGCGGCACGAGCGAGAGGTGCAGCTTCGCTGACTGGATCGAGGCATCCTTCGGAATCTCGCTCAGGTCGAAGTAGAGGAGCGCGCGGCTGAAGTCGCCGGCTACTCCGCCGACCCGGCACATGGTCATCCAGCCCCAGGTGCCGGGGAAGCGGGCCACCGCCTCCTTGATGTAGGCATCGGTGCTGGCGCTGCGAAGGGCGCAGTTCGCGTTCTGCCCCACGCGCACGGCGGCGTAATCGCCCTGGGACTTTCCGACATCCGGGGTCTGGGCGATAGGGGTGAGAATGAACTCGTTTGGCGCGTCCGGCAGCGGCGGGATGTCGGCGGGGGCGGCGCCCTTCGGGCCGTGGGCGACGAGCAGCGCGGGCCGGGCGGCCGACACGTACCACTCGCTGCTCGCCACGTGGGCACCGTGGCCCTTGGGCGGCGCGGCGAGGGCGAGGCCGTGATTGGGCAGCTTGCCCTCGTGCCAGAGCTGGACGACGCGCGTGACGTCGAGCTGATGCACGTGGCCCCACGAGCCCGCGGTCAGGGTGTCGGAGGCGATGAGGCCCTTCTCGGCCTGGCCGAAGTCGGCCTCGGTGTCCATCTCGCCGCCGGGCGTCTTCCAGTCCCCCGCGTCGGCCTCCTTGTAGTTCGTCCGCGTGTGCTCCAGCCAGTTCGCGTTGTCGCTCCAGTCGCGGGTGAGGCGGTAAGCGAGCATCGTGACGGGCCACTTGCCGCCCTGCTTGCGCGGATAATCCACGTCCGCCAGGCGGAGGTGCGCCGCGTGGATCACGTGGTCTTTCGGGATGGCCGCGAGGTCGAACTGGATGAGCATGGCGCGCTTGCCGCTGCAGCGGAGGGTGAGGCGCTTGCTGTAGTCGCTGCCCCGCTCGTACGCCTCGTCGCTGATCCATGTGTCCTTGCACCCCGCGTAGTCGGGCGTGGGCGCGACGCCGTTCTGCAGAATGGTCATCTCTGCCTGCGCCGCGCCGGCCCACATGCAGAAGCCCAGGACAACCGCCGCTCTTCGCCACATCGCCGAACTCCTTTTTCCCAATGGTGTCGCCCTGCAAGGAGTCCGCGTCTCCGACGCGGATGCCTTCCGCCCCGGAGGGGCGGACTCCCATGTGCCCCATAGTGCGCCGGCAGCCCGCGAGAGTCAAGCGCCAGAGCAGGTTGACAGCGGGCACAGTGCGGCTACAATCAGTGGGCAAGGGCGTGTTGCCCTGATCCGCGGAGACGGTGCGGTTCGTAGTTCGGCCTTCAGGCGGTCTGCCGGCTGCCGCGCAGCGCCACGGAGGCACAACACCGCCTCAAGGCCGAACTACGAACGGGTCTGCTTCTCCGCCGAGGGTTTTGGTAACATGCCCTCAATGCCCGACGCCAAGGCCTCTTGGAGAGCACTCCGCATGCGATGCCCTTACATGGCGGCACTCACTGTCCTGGGACTGGCGACCGTTCACGCGGGAGGGATGCCGACAGTGGACGAAGGTAAGCGCTACGAGCCGCGCGAGCCGGCCAGCCTCACCGTGCCGCGGCGGGACGTGACGCGGAAGGACTATGTGGAGATGGTCCGCCCGATGGCCAAGGGCTTCGAGAACGGCCCCGACCGCGGGACCTATGGCCCGCGCCACGCGCTCGGCGCGCTCGCCGTCTATGCGCTCGAAGGCGACCCGAAGCTCGCCGAGGGGATGAAGAAGACCCTCCGCCACTACGGCGACTGGGTGAAGCAGTGCGTCGAGAAGGAGAAGGGCGTCTTCTCAATGGAGGGCGCAACCCTCTGCTCCTTCTACTTCCGCGAGCTGCGCAAGCGGCACGCGATGTCGGCCGACGACGAGCGGTGGGCAAAGGAACTGCTGCTGACGCTCCGCGAATACCAGTGCGCCTGGCGGCCGGGCGACGGGCTCTGGCGCGGCTCGCAGCACCGCAGTCAGGCCCAGGGCATCAATCACGCCCTCTGCGCCGCCTTCTACCCCGCCGAGCCCGATGCCGCGAAGTGGAAGGCGTTCGCCGACGCCGTGTGGCGCGACTGGTGGGACTTCCGCGACGTGGGGATAAACGACACCGGCTACTTTCATTCGAGCTGGGGCAACATCCTCCGCGCCGCCGAACTCCTCGGCCGCAAGGAGGTGTTCACCGACCGCCGCGCCCGCGAGATGTTCGACCGCCTGGTGGCCGAGACGCCGCCCGACGGGGCGGTCATCCCCTACGGCGCGAGCGGCGGCTACAACTCCGCCGCGGGCGCCCGCATCCTCGCCCTCGAACTCGCCGCGAAGTACACCCGCGACGGACGCTACCGTTGGGTGGCCCATCGCATCTTCAACCACGGCCAGGCGCGCGGCTTCTCGCCGACCCATCATCACCTGAACGCCGTGAACCTGGAGGACATCGCTCTGACGAGCCTCATCTGCGACGACTCGGTGAAGCCTGTCGAGCCGAAAGCGGCCTCGTGCCTCCTCACCCGCAAGGAAATCCTCCGCCTCACCGACAAGGAGGCGAAGGCGATGTTCCCCGAGGCCGGCGGCATTGACTGCAATATGTGGATGTCGCAGCGCGTGCTGCCCAGCAAGCTGGCCTTCCGCAGCGGCTGGGCGCCCGGCGACCTGTTCATGCTCGCCGAGATCTACCCCCGCCATGACCCGCTCAACCCCACCGCCATCGTCGGCCTACAGCGGCACTCCGCCGCATTCGCCGAGATGACCTCGGAGAAGTTCATCAGCCGCGAGAACGCCGTGGCCATCGCCGACCTGTCGGGCGCGGCCACCTACCTCGGCAAGAAGCCGTTCAAGGGCAAGCCGGGCCTCCCCACGGGCTGGGCGGGGATGGAGGTCACGGTCCCCGCCTTCTCCGACCACGCTCTCGCCACCCACGCCCGCGTGCAGGTGACGAAGTACATGGGCTTCGAGGCCACGCACGAGCGTGAGTTCCTCTTCATCAAGAACCGCTTCGTTGTCCTCCGCGATGAAACAACGTTCGACGAGGGCTTCCGCGCCTCCGTCGGGCCCACCTGGAATACCCAACACGTCGTTGTGGGCGGGGCCTCCGCGCCCCGCGTACCCTCCTCGTCCTCGCGGGGGACAGAGCCCCCGCCCACAGGCGAGAACTGGCTGAACACATGGTTCGACGGCCACTACTTCCAGGCCGCCCGCCTCTACGACGTGCCGCCGGGGGACCTGCTTGTCGCCTATGGCCCGAAGGCGGGAGCCAAGTTCGAGGTCGGCGCGCCCGTTGATGCCCCAGCCAAGAGCAACCTGATCGCCACTCGCTACGCCGTGGAGACGGACGTGACGCCCGGCCAGCGCCTCCAGTTCGTCAGCGTCCTCCTCCCCCACGCCCCGATGCGTGACGCCTCGCCTCTGGCCAAAGGCATCGAGGTCTTGAGGGACGAGCCTGGCCTTGCCGTCGTCAAGGTTGCCGCCGAGGGCCGCGTGGAGCTGGCGCTCCTCAACCCCGCGGGCACGAGGGTCGAGGTGGACACGAAGGGCCTCGGTACCCTGGTCACCGACGCCCGCGCGGCGTATCTCGATGCTGAAGGGGGCAAGCCGAAAGGCGCCACGATCATCGAAGCCAAGTCCCTCAGGCTCGGCGACGTGCGCATCGGCCGCGGCTGGTGGCGCCGCACCTACGAGCGGCGGTAGCCGCTGCTCACTTCGCCTCGGCGGCGGCACGGAAGCCTACGCCATGGCGCCGGATGTCGGGCTCGAAGCCGAAGCGGTGCGCGGCGCGGCACTCGGCGGCGGAACAGCAGCGGTAGTTGCTGCGGATGGCGCGGTACTGGCCGACGGCGCCATCGGCATCTCCTGGTGGCACAGGCATCTTGCCTGTGCCTACAGGCGGGACGCCTGTGCCACCGATCCCCACCGGGTCGGTCGCCGCCTCCTCGGTGTAGACCCCGAACCAGTCGAGGCACCACTCGAACACGCCGTCGTGCAGGTGGCGCAGCCCGAAGCGGTTCTCGTGCCAGGGTCCGCCCTCGTCGAGCCGCGAATCCCCCCTCAACAGCTTCTCGTTGCCGAAGGCATGGCGGCCCGTGCCGCCCGCGCGGCAGGCGCGCTCCCATTGCGCCTCGGTGGGCAAGGTGAACACGTGGGGCGGGTTCAGCTTCGACAGGCGGCGGCAGAACTCAAGCGCCTCGTGCCACGACACGGCCTCGACCGCCCGGTGCGGCCACTTCTCGCGGCTGCGGTTGAAGCCCATCACGGCCTCCCACTGCTCCTGGCTCACCTCGTCGCGGGCCAGCCAGTAGGGCTTCGTGAGCGTGACCTTGCGGACGGGCGCGTAGTTGCACGGCATGTCCGCCGCCAGCAGCACGCCCGTGCCGGGGTTGCCGCTGCCCTGGACGAATGTGCCCGCGGGAATCTTCACGAACTCCATCGTCAGGCCGCCGGGCAGCTTCGCCGTCATTGTGGGCAGCTTGACGGGCTTGAGGGTCTTGTAGTAGCCGTCGAGCTGCGGGTCGTCCTGATAGCGCAGCGCGATCTGCTCCTCGACCCAGACCGCTGCGCGCCAGGCGTGCTCATCCCTGTCGGCGAGGTGCTCCTGGGTGAAGGGGCAGACGGCGAAGAGCGCCTTCGGCCCCATCGCCACCAGCGCCTCCGCCGCCGTGGCGCGCGTCGCCGCGTCGGGGCTGCTCAGCGCCCCAAGGCAGCGCGCCGCGGTGTCGGGCGCATCCTGCCCGCTCGCCCGGCACAGGGCCGATAGGACGCATAGCACCAACAGGGCGGAAGAATGGGCGGCCTGAGCCATGGCAGATCCGCGGCTATCGCTCGATCTTGACGCGCGACTTCGCCTTCGAGACCTGGAGGCCCGGGAGCGTCACCAGCCCCCAGTTGTCGGCGGTCGCGGCGCCGGACCGGACCTCGTTGTCGCCCGCGGCGTTCGACCATCGGAAGGTCTCGCCGGGCTTGGCCCTGAACTTCTGGCACTTGCGCGGCGTGAGATCCACGGTACAGGAGGGGAGGGGGGCCGAGTCGTCGAGCCACACGGTCATCTCCCACCGACCCGCCTCGTCCACGATGCTCTCCGAGTCCCAGTTGAGGTAGCCGTTGAGCTGGGCGCTGAACGTCTCACCGTTGTTGAGGTCGCCGACGCCGGGGTTGTCGTCGAGCGAGCAGTTGCCGAAGGCAGGGACGCTCTGGTCGCGTCGGACCGCGGGCCGTTTCTCGCTGCGGACGGCCCAGCGGAAGGCGAACGGGCGCTTCGTCTCGATCATCGCGCGCAGGAAGCGCGGCCAGGGGGGCCAGCCCATCTCGGTGAAGTGCGCGCCCCAGCCCATGTGGATGTCGAAGAACGGCGTCTCCTTCGCCGGGTTCTCGAGGATGTAGCGGGTGCAGTCCTGCACCCAGAAGGGGTTCTCCTCGTTGGGGCGGTTGGCGTAGGCTTCGACGCCGCCCCAGACGCCGCAGGCGCGCTGCCAGGCCTGGAAGCCCTTGGTGACCTCCGGCATGCCCCAGCCGTGGAGCCAGGCGTAGATGTCGGGCTTCGTGAACTCCATCATCCCCCAGGCGCCGAGGGCGGCGACGATGCGGTCGCGGTCCACGCCGCACTGGCGGTCGAGCCACTCGATGAGCGCCTCCTGCCGCCGCTGCGGGAAGGGCTGCCATTGCCCCTGCTCGACGCCCATGAGCGTCTGGCACGCCGCGTTGATGCCCATCCAGAAGGCGTTTGGCGAGTCCGAGCAGTGCGCGAGGTCGAGGCCGTCGGTCAGGCGCGGGTTGACTGGCTCGGGCTCGATGATCCACGAGTGCCCGCGGTGGATGTAGAGCGGTGCCGGCTTCTTCAGCCGCTCGGGGCAGAAGCCGACCACCACGTCGTAGCACAGCGGAATGTGCGACAGCGGCGGGCCGACGTGCCAGTTGTACCACCGCTGGACGTACTGGAGCTTCTTGTCGCGGTCGCGCACCTCGCTGACGACTTCCTTGTACATCACCGGCTCGGGCGGGGCGACCTTTTCCTCGACGGGGCCGACGCACGGCACGTCGAGCGTGTTCTCGACGCCGTTGATGGCGGCGACCACTGCATAGTAACCTCTGCCGCCGCTTGTCACGGTGTGTACGTACTTGCCGATGCCCGAGGGCAGCGGCTTGCCATCTTCGACCGCAAGGCGCACGGCGACGAACTTCTCGTCGAGAAGCGAGGGCGTCTGCTCGCCGGTCCAAATGCGGCGCACCTGGCGGGTGTTGAAGCGCGAGCCGGGCACGACCTCGGCGAGAAGCTCGGCCTCGCCGATGGACTTCGATGTGATAGGCTGTCGGCTGCGATAGACGCGGTAGCGGACCTCGCGGGGCTCGTCGTTCGGCACGAGCATTTCGGGGTTGTAGCCCTTGGCCTTCTTGATCAGCGCGCCCCACGAATAGTCGTCCTTGCCCTCCGAGAGGTCCTCGATTTCGCGGAACGTCAGGAAGACCTGGCCCGCGCGGGAGATGGCTCTAAGGTCGGCGACCTGCGGCAACTTCTCGGCCAGCTTGCCCTCGAAGGCGATCTCAAGGAAGGTGGCCTCGCGCTTGAAGCTCGGCGCCTTGGTGACAAGCAGTCGGAGCGTGCGGCCCTCCGACTCAACAGCTTCCGCCACGTCCCGGGTCGCGTCGAACCATCGGTGCCAGGGGTACACGAGCACGAGCCGGGGCGCCCCTGGCCGGATGACCGGGGTGCCGTCCGCCCCCACGGCCGCCATCATGAATCCCCGCCCGTACATCCCCTCGCGCTCGAAGACGAGCCGCGCGCGATAGACCTTTGAGCCCCGCGGGAGGGCCGACAGGTCGCAGGTCAGGAGCGTGCCGCGCGCCCCCTCGTCCTTGAACTGGAGCGTGCCGGGGTGTTGCACGTGGCCGCCGACGCCCCAGCGCTGGACAACCATGTCAGCAGCGGCGAGCCTGGCACACAAGGCCGCAATCAGAAGAGACCACTTCATTGCTGTAATCCTCGTTCAGGGCCATTCTCCCTCCCGAAGGCTCCAATTGCCTTCGGGAGGGTAATCGGCTTGTCGCCCGCCCAGGGAGGGGACATTACCCTCCCGCAGGTATTGGAACCTGCGGGAGGGCGCGGTCACTTGGGCCGCGCGATCGTCACCCTCAGGCCCGGGCACTCGCGCGGGATGGTCAAGCCCTGCACGGTTACGACGCCATTGGGGTCGGCGATAGCCTCGCCGCCTTGCTTCTCAACCTTGGCGCCGCCGCGGCCGGGGAGCGGCATAGCTTCCCAGCGCAGCGCCTCGCCGGGCTCCGGCCTGAACTTCTGGAGCCGCCGCGGCGTGAGGTCGAAGGTGCACTCGCGCGAGAGCACAGTGACCTCGAAGCCGTCGGCGGTCTCGGCGACGTCCTTCCACGAGAAGCTCATGTTCGTGTTGCCACTGCCCTCGCCCTCCTGGTCGAGCGAGCAGTTAGCGAAGGCGGGCACAGGCGCGTCGCGGCGCAGCTCGATGCCGCGCCAGAGGCCGGTGCACCAGTCGGGCTTGGCGAGCTGCCCGCCCCAGGCCCAGTGGGCGACGAGGGGCTGACCGGCCTTGAGCATCGCGCGGTAGAAGCGCCCCCAGCCTTTCCCCCAGCCGGGGTCGCCGCCCCAGCTCGGGCCGCGGCAGACGAAGAGCGCGAGGTCGGCGCCAGGCCTCACCAGCTCGTCGAGGTTGGCCCAGCGCCATTCGGCCAGGCCCCGCTCGTCCTTGATCTCGGGCGACCTGGCGCCCCAGGCCGCGGCGAACTTGGCGGCTGCCTTGGGCTCCAGGACGCCCTCGCGGTCGAAGCCCGTGACCAGGACGTAGGCGAACGTTCTGGTGTAGCTCAGCGCCAGGGCCACCGCGCCGTCCGCCCCCACGGCCAGGATGCGGCCGGGGTCGATGGGGAACTCCCCCGCCGCCCAGTCCAGGAAGGCGTGGATGCGCCGCTGCGTGTGGTCGCGGACGACGCACGCCCTGAACGACTTGAGGGTGCCCCAGGCGTCGTTGAAGCCGTACCAGCCGCTCGGCGGGTAGTCGTGGGGCGCGATCTGGATGCTTCCCAGGAGCATCTTCTTGCCCGGCTGCGCGTAGGAGTAGCCCTCGGGATGCAAGTAGAGCTCGCAGGGCACGAGAGAGGGCTCTCGCGCGATACGCCTGATGACTCCGACGCCTGGCGGGGTGAGCACCGACCAGTTGAAGGCCATGTTGGGCCTCGGCGCAAACGGGGGCGCACACCACTGCACGTAGACCCACCGCGTGCCAGGGTAGTCGAAGAACGGCCCCCAGAGGCCCTTGCCCTGGCAGACGGGCTCGCCGGGACCCAGGGTCTCCTCCACCGGCGCGGTGCTGGCGATGTCTCTGGTGTTCTCCACGCCGTCGCGCAGCGAGACGACGGCGTAGTGCCGCGTGCCCCGCGAGGTGGCGTCGTGGACGTAGAGCCCCGTGCCCGGCGGCAGGGGGCCGGCCCCCTCGTCAATCACGAAGCGCGGCACGGGATAGCGGTCCATGCGGGGGCTGTCCATCGTCCAGGTGTGCACGTAGCCGTTGTAGTCGCGTGCCAGCTCGCCCATTTCGTCGGGCCGGAGCATCGCCTGGCCGATGAGGTACTCCTTGTTTCGGGCGTTGACGTTGTAGGCGGAGAGCGGCCCGACCTCCGCGATGAGCGTCGCGTCGGGCAGGCTCTTCGCCGTGATGGGCTTGGCGTAGCCGTAGATGCGATAGGAGCAGGCGCCCACGCGGGTCCCGCGCCCACCCTCGGCGGGCGCCCCCGCGTGGGCACCCGTCGCCTCGGCCAGCTTCGCCTTGATCTCGCCCCAGGTCGTCTTCTCGGCAGTGATGAGGGGCTCCACCTCCCGCCACGTGAGGAAAGTCTGCCCGGCGCGGTGGAAGGCCTTGACATCCGTCGCGGGCGGCGGCACGTCTTTCGCCTCGCCCTCGAAGGCGACCTCGAGGCAGGTGGCCTCGGCGCGCCAGAGGGGACAGGTCTTCACGAAGAAGGCGGCCCGGGCACGCGGCGCGCGGGACGCGGCGCGGACAGCCTCCGTCGCATCGAGGCGGTCGAGAAGTGGCTCGCGCAGGGCCAGCGGCTTGCCACGGACCGCGGGCGTCTCGCCGGCGGACACATCCCCCGGGGCGGCGTACACCTCGATGTCCACGAGGGCCTCCGCGCTGGCGCCACTGACGACGGCGGTGCGGAAGACGAGCAGGTCGGCGCGGTAGACTTGTGCGTTCTTCGGGAGCTCGGAGAGGTCGAACCGCACGATGCCCTCGCCAGTGGGGCTCGAGAGGATCTCGATCCCGGCGGCGGACCGCGCGGGTTCGTCGCGGGATGGAGGCGTCCCGCCCGCAGGCGGCTCGCGGAAGAGGAGCTGGCCGAAGCGGGCGGGCACGTGGCTGTCGCCGCTGTAGGTCGGCGACCAGGCGCTCTCCTCCCAGCGGCCGGCCGCGTAGCGGTTGCGGTTGAAGTTGGCGCTCCAGTTCTTCGGGGGCTTCCCGCCGCTGAGCTTCTCGAGCGGGATGGTCACCTCGGCGGTCCACTCGCCCTTGGTGACGGCCGCGGCAGCCTTGAAGCCGGAGTCCCAGCCGCGGTCCTTCGCCCGCGCGTCGTAGGTGCTGCCCGCGGCATTCACGCCAAAGTGGTAATAGGCATCGCCCGTGCCGAGGAAGACCTCGACCGAATCGTCCTGCCACAGGTCGTCATCGTGGTTGCGGCGCTGGGCCTTGAGCTTCTCGGCGAGCGGCTCGACGCAGCGGATGCCGACGTAGAGCGTCGCCGCGTCGCGCAGGAGCCTGATCTCGGACGGCTGCGGCGCTGGCCCCGTGCCGTCGAGGGTGCGTGTGATGTGTGCGATGGACGCCTTGGCCCATGCTGCGTCGTCGAGCTTCCCGTCAATCTCGGGCGGCGCCTTTGTCTCGGGCACGTAGGCCGTGGGGGGCCGGGCCTGGGGGCGCTCGGCCTTGCCGGGCGGGGCCGTCGGCGGCGTGCCCCATCGCCGCGTCGCCATTTCCGCCCGCGACATCGCGGGAACAAGCAGTAGAAGGCAAATGGTCAGGGGCGTCCTCATTGCGATTGACCTCACTCTCGGTCGAGCAGCGCGAAGCGAACCTGGGCCATTGCCGCGGCCCAGGCACGGGAGGTCGCCTCCCACCCGCCGCCGATGTAGTGGACGCCATCGTCGGCCAGGAGCTTTCGCCGGTCGCCCGTCACCTCAAACTGGAGAAACTCCACGAAGACATAGGCAATGGGGATCTTGGCCTCGCGGCAGGCCTTGATGAGGGCCTCGTTGTAGCGGGCCTCGGGCTCGCTCTTGGGGTCGTTGAAGCCCCGAGGCGGGATGGTGCCGATGACGGGCACGGTGTCGCGCTTCTCGCAGCTCGCGGCGATGGCCAGCAAATCCTCCATCGCGGGCGGGATGGCCTTCGGGTCCTTCGAGTTGTTCGTGCCGTAGAGGACGAGGCAGAACTCAGGGTTCACCTCGGCCAGCTCCTGCTCGATGCGTTTGCGGCCGAAGTCCGTGCGCATCCCCGCGTAGCCACGCGCCCAAACATCGTAGACGCCAAGGGCGGCTTCGACATAGCGGCGGTAGTTGGTCGCCCCGGTCAGCGAATCGCCGAAGCAGAGCACCCGCCCGCTCACCACCTTGCCCTTGCCCGCGGCGTGGATGGCGCGAACACGCCCGGTGTACCTGTCAACGTCCCGGTCTTGACCGGCCCCGGGGGTCTCCCAACCAGAAGGAACATCGACCGTCAGGACCTCGGACCACGGCCCGATATTGCCCTGAAAGTCCACAGCCAGCACACGATAGCGCGGCTTTGCCGGGTGGGGTAACGACTCCGCGTAGTCGGTTGTGCATGATTCCCCGACCTTCACGAACCTGCCCTGCGCATCGGCGCGGGCGATGACATAGAGCGCCACCCCCACGTTGTCGGTCGCGGGCCGCCAAGCCAAGCGAGGATACGGGCCGATGCGGCGGGGCGGGGGATCTGGTAGCTTGATTGCCAATCCACTGGGGGCCGACGGCGGCGTCGTGTCCTCGCCGCGGTAGATGACGAAGTTGCGAAGCTCGAGCACGCCCGTGCCGCCGGGCGTCTTGTTGCCGTGGAACCGCAGGTTGCGGAAGACGGTGTTTCGGGCGACCATCCGGCTCATGCCGTCGTTGTAGAAGAAGCGGTCCACCCGATAGAGCACCGGCCGCCAGGCCTCGCCCACCAGGCGATAGGCGTCCGAGGTCGTGTTGTCGTTCGACCGCTCGTCGGCCATGTTGAACTGTGCGGTGGCGACGCCGCCCGTGCCGCGGGCGAGGAAGGCGACCTTCAGCCCGTCCGAGTTGCGGATTAGGAGGTCCATGCCGCCGGCCGTGCCCTCGCCCGTGTCGCGCATCGTCAGCTCGTCGAGCTTGCGGTAGATGGTCACGCCGCCGGCCTCTTCGCCGCGGTCGTAGGTGGGCGGGGGAAGGGGTGCCGCGGCCTCGCGGGTCACGCCGTCGTCGCGGCGGGCGATCTTCACGCCCTTCACCTGGCCGAAGTCGCGCACCTGGTGGTAATCGTTCGAGCCCATCACGGCCCACGACCATTCGGCGATGCCCTGGCCCCCGCGGGCCGGGCGCGTGCGATTGAGGTTCACCACCCAGGTCTGCCCCTCGCCCACGTAAGCGCCAAGCTCCTTGAGGGGCACGGACATCGCGGCGGTCCAGCCCTTGCCCTCGGCGACGGCGGCCTTGACGACGGCGGAGCTGTTCCACGCCGCGTCGTCGCGCTTGCCGCCCGCGGTGCGGGCGTCCATCAGCGTGCCGCGCGGGTTGACGGCGAAGTGGAAGTAGCCCTCGCGGGTGTCGCCTGTGACGAAGAGCTCCACGCAGTCGTCCTCCCACACGGCCCCGTCGCGGGTCGCGCAGTCCTGCTTGAGGCCGGCGGTATCGCTCTCCGCGCACTCGAAGGCCACGTAGAGATGCGTCGCATCGAAGAGCAGACGAGCGGAGGTCTTGAACGGCCCAGGCTTCTCCGCCGTGCACTCGCCCAGTT
>VGYV01000072.1 GCA_016872855.1 Planctomycetota bacterium | reverse complement strand
CCCGACGGCAAGGCCTGGACCTTCCTCTCCGGCGCCCTCGTCCGCATCAACCCCTCCGACACCGCCATCGAGGTCCTCGGCAAGCTCCCCGGCGGCCGCCTCGCCTTCTCGGGTGGCGACCTCTACCTCTCTGGCTCCGACCACCTCCGCCGCGTCCGCGGCCTGGCCGGGGGTCATGCGGAATGAGGAGCTGCCCCCAATCCCTACTTCTGTTGGTCCGCCTTCTCTGCCCGCACGAGAATCGCCATCACGGTCTGGGCGTCAGAGGAGAAGCATTGCTTTGCGATCCGGTCAACGGAATCCACATTGCCGTCGTTCCTGATGTTCGGGGCGATGCCTTTGATTGTACTCACGATGTCGGAACTGAACATGCCCCGCACAACCCCGGCCAACTGCGTGACGGTGATCGTGAAGCTCGTGTCTCTGTAGGCGCTGATGATGACCTTGCTCTTGTCAGAGGAATGCAGCCCAGGGATCGCCGCAAGGACCATCTTGTAGACGCCCTCGTTGGTCGTATGAATTGGCAAGTGTGGCTTTGGGGGTGATGGCTCTGGTCCCTTTGCCTTGGCGTAGAGTGCACGAAGTTGATCGGCCTCAGCCTTGGCTACCTGAAGGTCCTCTTTGAGGGACTTCATCTCTGCGTCCCTTTTGTGCTCTGCCTGCTGCGAACTTCCAGGTGAAGGCTCCCGCTCTTTCGCCTTCGTGTAGAGCGTACGAAGCTGATCGGTCTCCGCCTTGGCTATCTGAAGTTGCTCCTTGAGGAACTTGATTTCTGCGTCCTTGGTGGGGTCTGGCTGCTGCCTGCTCTCGAGGGCCTTCTTCAGATCCTCCGCACGTACGTCCAAAAGGTTGAGCTTCTCCTGCAATGCCTGTCTGTTGAGCTTCTCGCTCTCGTACTTCTCTTCCCACTTGTGGGCCAAGTGTCCGTCGAGGCTCTCCTGCAACTGGACAGCCTTGAGTTCAAACTGCTTTCGGAGGACCTGCTCTTTGTGATAGTCCTCGGCGCAGTCGTCCTTGCGGGAAAGCTCCTTTTCGAGACGGTCTATCTTCTCGTCCTTTAGAGCAAGGATCTGGTTGTTCAGGTACACAGCTACACCGGCGATCGCGCTGCAGATGGCAAAACACGAAATGAAGCCCTTCTTGAACGGGCTGAGCCAGTGCGCAGGCCTTTTCTCTGTCTCCATCTACTGTCTCACTAACAACGTGTAGAAAGGTGCCGAGTCCTTGTCTTGGGACTATCCCGCTCCGGGGCCCCTGTGGGCAGACGGCAGGCGAAGTGCCCTCTGCTACTCGGAACAGCATACCGAATCGGGCGGCCGTACCGCAAGTATGATCGGGGCTTGGAAAGCGGCGTCGAGCCGCCGCACTCCGACAGGCTGCCGCATGTTGTTTGGCCCCACGCTTTCCCGGGCATCAGTTCGCCCCCGGCAGCCAGCTTAGCCGATCTTCAGCCTGAGGGAGGACCAGGTGTCGTCAATCGAGAAGAGCGCGACGGCATTCATGCCGAGGGCCGCGGCGGCCTGGCGGATGATGTCGCGGTGGATGTCGGTCTTGACGCCCGAGGTGCCCTTGGGGTAGGCGATCCAGAGGATGGTCTTGGGGGAGAGGGCGGCCTTCAACTCGGGCAGGGCCTTGTCCAGTTCCTTCTTCGACGCCACGAAGCACTGGACGACGTCGGCGGGGCCGACCAAGCTTGTGAAGACTTTCACGTCCTTGGGCAGGCCGCGGAGGGTCTCGCGGTAGCCTTCGGGCGCGTTGAGGAGCGCCAGGCTCTGCCCCGCCTTGATCCCGAGCTTCTGAGCGACCGTCTTTTCCGACATACCAGCGGCCCCCTCGTCAACCTCAGTGTGTGACCTTCTCCGCCTTGGCCAGGAGGGTCTGGCCTATCCGCCGTGCATTCCTCATGAGGGCACGAGTTCCCTGAGGCGGCTCGACGCGCTCCCTGCGAAGTCAGCGTTCGGGTCAAGGCCGGCGACGCGCGGGATGCGTCCCTTCCTCCTGGCCTTCCCGATGACGGCCTCGATCTCGTGGAGAACCTCCGGCACCTTGGCGGCTCGCGGCGCGATGATGCGGAAGCCGGTCAACTGGTCGGTGAAGAGGCCGTATTCGGCCAACAGGCTGTCGTCCACTTGCTCCGCGTACGACGGCTCGCCAAGCCCAAAGGTGATGTAGAGCACATCGGCCTTCTCGTCATATTCGAACTGGGGCTCCGGCAAGGCTATCTTCGCCATGTGACGACCCCCTTGTGTTGCGCTGTCCCTGGCTTAGCAGGGTAAATGGTCCGTATCACGTGGTGCTGTGCATCAACCACCACGACCAGCTCGAGCGGGCGGGTGGCACTGGAAATCAGATGCCCACCCGGAAGCGAGTATTCGTGGAACTTGCGGACATAGAGATACGTGGTCGTGAACTGCTTGCTCCGCAGGATCAGGTCGGGCTCCTCGAGGGTCAGCCGAACCTTCTCCGGGTTACACGCCACCATGGCTCGTTCGGGCCGAGCCTTCTTGATCTCCCAGGTGGTGCCGAACAGGGCCACGTCGCCGTGCATCCGCGTCGTGTCGTGTACCAAGCGATGCCTTGCTCGTCGAAAGTCGGCTCACGGCTGATCGGCCTTCCCCCTCATCGCTGCTTGCCGGCGCTTGTTCCGCACCAACATCAGTCTACTGTGGCACCCCCTGGCTGTCAAGCGGTTCATACCGCCTCGGAGAGGCTGGAGAAGGTGAACTCGCTGGCGCGGAGGGCGGGGAGAAGAGAGTTCTCGAAGCGCAGGGGGCGGGTCATGCCAGTGACTTTGTTGAGGACGGCGATGGGGGTCTCGTTGAAGCGGAAGTTCTTGACGGCGTGGCGAATGGCGCCGTCCTCGACCCAGAACACGCCGTCGCGGGTGAGGCCGGTGACGAGGATGGTCTGGGGCTCGAGCATGCGGATGTACCAGAAGCGGGTGACGAGGAGGGCCTTGTCGGTCGACGCGATGAGGTCGTCGAGGGTGCCGTTCCCGCCGTGGAAGATGAGGTTGGAGGGCCAGCCGGTCGGCTCCTTGCCCTGTTTCTGTGCCCAGTAGCGCTCGTAGAAGAGGCGCTGGAGGACGCCGTTCTGAATCCAGACGTAGGGCTTGGCGGGCAAGCCGTCGCCGCCGAAGGGTGCGCCGAGGATTTCCCTGCGGGCCGGGTCGCTCTCCATCGTGATGTTCTCGCCGGCGATCTTCTCGCCGATCTTGTTGCCGCCGCCCTTGCGGGCGAAGAAGCTGCGCCCCTCGTCGGCCTGGCGGGCGTTCATGCTCCAGAGGGCGTAGGCGAGGAACTCGTCCACGGCGGCAGGCTCAAGGATGACGGGGTAGACGCCTGGCTCGATGGTCTTGGGGTTGCGTGATGCCTCGGCCTTGGCAATGGCGCGTGCGCTGGCGGCCGCGTAGTCGAGTTCGGCGATGTCGCGCGACGTTTCGGCGGCCCAGCCCGAGCCTCTGCCGTCGGCGGTGCGGGCGGTGAGGGTGTAGTTGGCGTCGGTGGCCTCGTAGTAGCCGAAGAGGCCCTTGTTGTTGCCGACGGCGTGGAAGCTGGCGCCGTATTCGAGGTAGCCCGCGACCGTGATGTCCCTCGCGACGGCTGGCTCGATGGCGGAGCGGGCGACCTCGACGCCGAGTTCCGAGCCGGCCTTGGCCGTGCTCTCGAACCAGGGGCGGACGGGCAGATAGGCCTGCGGCTCCAGCTCGGGCACGTACTCGGGGTCTTCGGGGGCCACGCGGGCCATCTCCTCGGCGTTGGCGACGAGGCGCTGAAGGGCCTCGTCGTCGGTCTCGCTGCCGCTGGCCGTGGCGTGGCGCTTGCCGAAGTAGGCCGTGACGGCGATGGACAGGTTGTCGCGGTCGCCGCAGGTGGTGAGGGTGTTGACGGCGAAGCGGGTGTTGCGGGTGCGGCCGCCGCTGAGGTTCACGCGCACCTCGTCGGCGGTGGCGAAGGAGAGGGCCTTCTCGATGAGCGTGCGGGCTTCGGTTTCGCCGAGGATCACACGATGCTCCTCGAAGCAGGGGTTCGATGAGGACGCCTCAGCGCCTGCCCTACCCACTGGCCCGCTGTGCGGGGAGCGGTGCGCCGGCGGGTGAGGCGGAGGCCTCCAATTGCTCGTAGAGCGTTTCGGGCGCGATGTCGGCGCCGTTGGGCCAGGAGATGGTTCCGCCCTCGATCCGCGCCTTGCGGAAATAGGCCAAGTCGCGCAGGGGAGCGAAGACCGGCCCCCCCCGATGTACTCGCTGAGGTCAATGTCACCCTCGAGGCCGTCGTCGAAGGCCACGTGGTAGACGTAGCCGCTACGGTACTCGATGGAGGTCACTTCGTTCATGTTCCACATACGCGCGACAGCTCGGGCATCCGACCTCCTCGACCGTCGGTAGTATAACGCGGGAGGGGAGGCAAAGCAAGCTGCCCGCTGAGTCCCGCCTTCATCTCGTTCCCACGCGGAGCGCTGGGACGAGAAGGCACACGGACAGACACGGACAGGCACGGACAACGAGAGTAGGCAACGGTCCGTGTTCGTCCGTGTGGGTCCGTGTGGTCGCCTCCCTGGGAACAGGCTGCACGCTACACCTCCCGCTTCGTGTTCAGCACGTTCACATTTCGGAAGCGGGCTGGGGGGGCGCCGTGGGAGCAGGGGCTGGATTGCGAGGGCTGGCCCTTGCCGCACCAGTAGGTGGCGCCCATCTGCCAGAAGCGCTCGTCGCAAATCGCGTCGCACGAGTTCCAGAAGTCCACCGTGTTCGACTGGTAGGCCACGTCGCGGAGCATCTGGGTGACTTTGCCGCCCTTGATCTCGTAGAAGACCTGGCCGCTGAACTGGAAGTTGTAGCGCTGGTGGTCAATGGAGTAGGAGGAGTCGCCTCGGATGAGTATGCCGTCGTCGGTCGAGGCGATCAGCTCGTCGGGCGTGAGCGGCGTCTTGCCGGCCTCGAGGTGGATGTTGACGTTGCGCTGGAAGGGGATGGAGCCCCAGGAGTCGGCGTAGGCGGCGCCGTGGGAGCGAGTGGCCTCGGGCAGGCCGGCGGCCGCGCGGGCGTCGCGGTATTCGGGCCAGAGCACTTGCTCAGGGGTGGTCTGGTAGTCCACGAAGAGCCCGTCCTTGACGAGATACCACTCTTCGGTCTTCACGCCGTCGTCGTCGTAGCCGCAGGTGGCCATGCCGCCTGGGATAGTGCGGTCGGCGCGGAAGCTGACGAGGGGGGAGCCGTACATCAGCTTGCCCAGCTTGTCGGGCGTGAGGAAGCTGGTGCCGGCGTAGTTGGCCTCCTGGCCGAGCACGCGGTCGAGCTCGGTGGGGTGGCCGACGGATTCGTGGATGGTGAGCCAGAGGTTGGTGGGGTGGAGGATGAGGTTGCGGCGGCCGGGCTCGACCGACTTGGCGGTGAGCTTGCGCACGGCCTCCTCGGCGATCTGCGGCGCGAGGGCGACGAGGCCCGCGCCCTCGACGTGCTCGTAGCCGGCCGCGCGCGGCAGGACGTCGGCCGTGCGGGTCTGGAACTCCCCTTTGTCGGGGTCAATCGCCGTCACGGTGAAGCAGGGCCACACGCGCGTGATGTCCTGCTCGATCACGCTGCCCTCGGTGGAGGCGAAGAGCTTCCATTCGTTGCGGAGGAGCATGAAGGAGTTGACGTACTTCGCCCCCGGCACCTTGAGCGCGGCGGCGTTGACGGCGAGGAGGAGCTCGGCCTTCTCGCTCACGGGCACGGCGAAGGGGTCCTTCTCGACCGGGCTGCGCCAGGTGTCCATGTAGGCATCGTTAGGGGCCAGTTCGACGGGCCGACGCAGGGCGGCCTTGTTGGCGCGGGCCATGGCGAGCGCGTGGGCCGCGGCCTCGGCGATGGCGTCCTTCTCCACGCGGTGGCTGGCGGCGAAGCCCCAGGCGCCGTCGAGTAGCACGCGGACTCCGAAGCCGAAGCTCTCGGCGTCGGAGACGCTCTGCACGCGGTCCTCCCGCGTGTGGATGGCCTGGTCGCGGTGGCGCGAGATGCGGATGTCGGCGTAGCTGGCGCCGCCGGTGCGTGCGGCATTGAGGGCCACGTTGGCGAGTTCCTTCATCTTGCCTCCTTGTCGCGCTCCTGGGCGACGTGCTTCACAAGGCGTTCAGCCACTTGCCGTTCCTCTGCATCGAGCTGGTCGAAGAGGCGCTTCTCGCGCAGGTCGAACGAGCGGCGCGGCCCCTTGCCGTCGTCCTTCGCGCTGCCGTTGTGCAAGCACCAGCCGGCCGCGCCTCCCTCGCAGGCGCCCCGGGCGTCCGCCAGGAAGTCGGCGGCCTTCGGCTGCCAGGCCCCGAAGTCGCGGCGGAACGGCTCCTGGTGGTGGACGGGTGCGACGCGACCGAGGTCCTTGGCCCACGCGAGGCATTCGCGCGTCTTCTCCGCCGTCTGCTGCGGCGAACGGGCGTTGCGCGGGCGATGGGGCGAGAGGAAGTCGAGCTGGCACTTGGCCAGGTACTGCTCCACGTCGTCGCGGGTCAGCTCGCCGGCGTGCGAGGCGGTGACGAGGCGGTCGGGGTCGAGCTGCTTGATGCGGTCGCGCAGGGCCTTCACGTCGTCGAAGGGCACGTGGCGGCGGTCCTTGATGTTCCGCTCGTTGCCCACGTCGAAGTAGACGTTGCGGCAGGGCTTGAGCGCCGTGGCCAGCGTCTCGACGGCCCGCAGGTGCGCGTCGAGGGAGGCGAGGCGCGGCTCCTTCGACGCGACGCCGTTGCCCCGCGAGAGCGTGACGTCCACGACCATGCCCCGCTTGTCGGCCTGCTCGACGAGCCACTTGAGCTTGGCGAGATACGGCTCGCGCGGCTTGCCGTCGGGGGCGACAGCGGACACGTCGTTGTCGGCCGCGGCCCAGGTGGCCCACACGCGCACCCAGTTGAAGCCGAGGCGCTTCAGGTCGTCGAGGTCCTGCTCGATGAACTTCTCTGGCGCGCCGAGCGCGCCATAGTAGCTCATGCCGACGAGAAACGTCTCGCGGCCGTCGAGAGCGAACTTGCTGCCCTTGACCTCAAGGCGCGCCCCAGCCACGCCGCTGGAAAGCGTCCAAAGGGTTGCCGCGAGCGAGAGCTGCCACAGACGTGTCATGCTGTTTGCGTCCTTCAGAGTTGCAGCGCCGCACAGACGATTGTATAACCTTTTGTGTGGTTGGCTGCAACTGCGTTTTTCCGGGCGGCAATCTCAGGAGGCCCTGCGATGAACCCCGGTACTCTCGCGGTGGCGATGGCTCTGGCTGTGAGCCTACCGTCAGCGGCGGGTGCGGATGATTGCCTGGTCCTCCAGGCCGAGGAGTTCGCCGACGTGCAGGCGGAGCGGCGGAGCTTCCGCGGGGTGGTCGGCGTCGTCTTCCCGAAGAAAGAGAGCGTGATCAAGACCGCGGTGGAGCTGGGGCAGCCCGTCGAGGCGCAGGTGTGGGCGCGGGTCTACTTCCCCTGGGGCGGGCAGGATGCCTTGACGCTGAAGCTCGGCGACCAGAGCTTCCCAGTGACGGCGCGACAGGCGACGGGCGGCGGACGCTGGGACATCGGGAACTTCCAGGTGTGGCACTGGGTGCGGGCCGGCAAGGCGAAGCTCGCCGCCGGCACGCACGAGCTGTCCCTCGCGCCCGCCGCGGGCAACGACCAGCGGGTGGACCAGGTGGTGCTCTATTGGGGCAAGGAGCCGGCCTGGAGCCAGCCGTGGCTGGCCAACGTGCCGGTGAGCGAGGGGGTCGAGTGGCGGCGCGGCGACAGCCTGGTGCTCCCAGCCGCCGGCCTCGACGGGGGTGGCAAGGCGCGCACCGCCGTCCTCCAGGATGACGGCGATTGCCTCCGCACCGTCTTCCGCACGCGGCGGGCCGTCAAGGCGCGCCTCTTCGCTCGCGTGTTCTTCGAGGGCAAGAACATGTTCGAGGGCCTGACCATGCAGGAGATGGCCAGGAACCTCTACCTGGGCCTCGATGGCGAGCTGGTGAAGAGCGTCTACCAGCAGAACGCCCGCCTCTGGCATTGGGTGGCGACGGATGAGGCGGCCGAGCTGCCGCCCGGCCCGCATCTCATCACGGTTCAGAAGCAGGGCTCGCCCGTGAGGGTGGAGCAGGCGGTGCTCTACTCGGGCGACGCGGAAGCGGCGGAGGACTGGTTCCGCTCGCCGCCGCCCGCGCAGCTCGCGTTCGGCGTGGGCGAGGGCCACGAGGGGCTGCGGGCCGGCAACTGGCGCGCGCACTTCGAGGGCAACCTCCCGAAGGTTCCAAGCCTTCGGGAGGTTAGGTCCGACGACCCCGATAGCCTCCCGAAGGTCTCGAACCTTCGGGAGGTTGGGTTCCCCGTGGCGCTCTCCTTCGGCCAGGAGCCGACGACGCTCGATCTTGTGCGGGTGCTGGGTCAGGACGATGATCCGTGGAACGCCGCTCCCGCGCCCGCCCAGCAACTGTGCCTATGGGTGAAGAACGGCGGCGAGGCGCTCCGCGTCGAGGTGCTCTACACCGATCGCAGTGGCGAAGCATTCCTCCACGCAGTGAACGACGGGATGCCGTGGATGGGCTGGCGGCTGTTCTCGGTGAACATCCCGCTGCGCGTCGAGCGGGGCGGCGAGGCATTCTACGACCACACGGGCTTCACGCCCAACAGCATTGCCACGCCGCTCGCGGAGCCCAGTAACCTCCCGAAGGTCCCAAACCTTCGGGAGGTTAGATGCGAGGGAGGCGACCGCAACGGCGTGCCCGACTTCCCGCTCGAAATCCGCGCCCTCCGCCTCACCAAGCGGGAGGGCAAGAACGAGGCCGCCGTGGCCGAGCCCTTCCTCGAATCGCCCTTCACCCTCCGCGCACGCCTGGCGAGCCAGACGGATGCCGAGGCGGCGGTCGAGGTGGACGTCGAGAACCGCGCGGAGATGCAGCGGACCGCCGAGGTGCGCTACCGCTTCGGCTCGTGGGGCGCCGAGCCCCTCGACCCCGCGACCCGTCTGGCCGCGCTCCAATCTGCCGAGGCGGTCGTCCCCGCCAAGAGCAAGGTCCGGCTGAGACTCGTCCACAAGCCGCCCCAGCCGGGCCTCTACTTCCTCGAATGCCGCGTCGGCTGGAGTGAACCGATTCGGCGGCTGTTCGCCATCGGACCCGTCTGGCAGGAGCGGCTCGCCGCCGTGCGCGCCGACTGGGAGCGGCGGCTCGGGGCCTTCCGATTCGCGCCCGACGGCCAGGACCGCCCGCTGAAGAAGGCCGATGGCGCCGAAATCCGCCGCGAGGACGTGGCCGCCGCCTATGGCGCCGCCAACGGCCTCCTGGTCGCGGAGGACGGCGTTGACGTCTGCTCCCCCGCCTGGGCGCTGAAGCGCGACTTCGCCTACCCGCTCCGCCCCCAGGGCTGGGACCTGTCGGACGACGCGGGCTGGCCCGAGATTGCGACGCCCAGCGGGGTCCTCGCCATTGACCCCGCGCTCGGGCGCCTCAAGTTCGCCGAGGCTCGGCCTCACAAGCTCCAACTCTGCGCAACCGTCCAAACCGGCTTCGGTGTGCCCGGCCCGCCCATCGTCGTGCGCGGCAACTACGCCTTCGTGGGGCCGGGCGAGGGGCACTACAGCATCGTGGACATCTCGGACAAGACGAAGCCCCGCGTCGTTGGGAACATCAGCTCCTGGTACTTCTCCCACACCCTCCTCCCCTTCCGCGACCGGGCCTACTTTGAGTCGTCGAAGCGTGGGCTGATCCTGGTGGATGACTTGGCGAACCCTCTCCGCCCCGGGCCGCTGCGGAACGTGCAGTTCAGCCGCGGCAAGTACGGGCGAATGGCGCACGTCTTCGAGGATGCCGCGGTCGGCTACTCGGTGGGCGGCGAGAAGCCAACACTCTGGGTCCACGATCTGTCTGACCCACTCTGGCCGCGGGAGGTCGGCAAGGTGGAAGGCATCGCGGGATTCGTCTTGCCTGGCCTCGTCTATGTTGGGGACGCGGTCCAATGGCTCGACACGACGGACCCACGCAAGCCGAAGCTGTTGGCGGGCGCCGTGCCGCGTGAGAAGTCGGCCGACGGCAAGCGCACTGCGGGCCTCCTCGCGGCCTCGGCCGAGCACTTCGCCCTGCGCGGCGACAAGGCGATTGACCTCTATCGCTGCGAGGCCAAGGGCACCTTCTCCGCCGAGAAGCTCGTCTCCATCCCTCTCCCCGAAAAGTGCGGCAAGCACCTCTTCGGCGCCTTCCACAAGGGCCTCTTCTACCTGATTGACGGCAAGGAAGGGCCGGGGCAGTACAGCCTGGGCGCCAAGTCGCCCGACAGCCGCTGGTTCGTCTACGAAGTCGCCGCCGACAAGCCCAAGCCCGTCGGCCTCTACGAGCACTCCATCCCCAGCGCCTTCGGCAGCATCACCATCGTCGGCGACACCGCCTACATGGCCGACTACAACTACGGCATGTGGATCTTCGACCTCTCCGACCCCAGGAACCCGCGCCGCCTCGGCGGCGTAGCCACGGCAGGCGAATCCGACGCCCTCTGGCTCGACGGCGATCGGGCCTACCAGTGGCAGACCTTCGGCGGCGCCGTCTTCCTGCTCGACGTCGCCAACCCCCTCGCGCCCAAACGCCTCGGCGAGTATTGGGACGGCGCCTGGGTGCCCTACGGCAACTCGCGCCGCGGCAACCACACGGTGGCGGGGAAGGACGGCTTCCTCTACATCCCCCGCCAGGCTCGCGGCCTGCTCGCCGTGGACGCCCGCAACGGCGCCCGGCCGGCCCTCGTCGGCGAGTTCAAGGACGCCGACCGCCAGCCGCTCCAAGTCAGCGGCGCCTGCATTGACGTGTGGGGCGATCGTGCCTTCGTCCTTGCCAAGAAGCAGCTCCTCGTCTACGACGTGGCGAGCGCCGCCAAGCCGACGCTTCTGGGCGCCACCGATGTCCCCGCGGCCGACCTCCTCTGCGCCCGGGGCGACAAGGTCTACCTCGGCCACGCCAAGGGCGCCCTCACCATTGTGGACGTTGCGGACCCCGCCAAGCCGGCCCTCCTCTCCACCCTCGACCTCGCGCGCTCCTGGCCCGAGAAGATGAGCGAAGCAATGTCCGGCATCACCGTCGCCAAGGGCCACGCCTACGTCACCGCCCGCGGCGCTGACCGCAAGGGCGCCAACTACCTCCACATCGTGGACATCCGCGACCCCAAGCAGCCCCGCTGGGTGGCAACGGTTGACCCGCGTCCCGACCTGCCCGAGGAGCCGTGCGCCGTGTGGGCCGACTTCGACCAGGACATCATCGCCGATGGCGACTACCTCTTCATCGGAAACTACGGCGCCATCGAGTGTTACGACATCCGCGAGCCTGCCTCGCCACGCCTCTTCGACCGCCGCCACGTCGGCTACCAGTGGTCGGTCGGCCGCAAGCGGGGCGACTTCCTCTTCGTCCCCGCCCTCAGCGGCCTGGAGGTCTTGCGTGCGCCGAGCAGCAGCCAGGCCCCACTAGGCAAGCTCGAGGCCAAGGCCCGCTTCTGAGGCGGCCCATCATTGTTGGCGCCATTGTTGAGGCCCGCGCACGGGCCTCAACAATGGTGAATCGGCCATTCTCGGCCTTCCAGGCCGTTCCCTCCATTGTTGCGCCTGTCACACACACGCTGCTTGCAGCGGGGAGTCGCGCGCCGGGAGCCCCAGTCGGCTTCCCCATGTGTCGAAATTACAACACCTTATGGAGAATGGCGCAGCTCCTTCCCCCGCGGCGCGCTCCATTGTTAGGGGCCCAAAGCCCGCGACGGCCCCCGACAATGATGTGAAACAATTCACAAGCTCGGGCGACGCGCCGGGCTGCCCGTCCCCTCGCGCGGCCAGAAACCGCCCATCCCGTTCCGCTCAGCGCGGCGAAAGCCCGAGGACCGTCTCCTCCTCATTCCCGTGTCCCCATTCCCCTGTGCTTCCTCTTCCCCGCTGCCGCCCCGCCGCGCGGCGGAAGATTGCACTGGACTTTTCGCCCCCACTTCGCTATCCTCAAGCCGGCACCACAGGACAGGAGACCCGCGCATGCCCGCTCAGAAGCCCTCCAGCCTCGTGGACACCCGCGTCGTCTACTGCGGCGACAACCTTGAGCAACTTCGCAAGCTGCCCGACGCCTGCGTGGACCTCATCTACATTGACCCCCCGTTCAACTCCAACCGCAACTACGAGGTCTTCTGGGGCGAGACGCGCGAGAAGCGCGCCTTCGACGACCGCCACGCCTCCACCCAGGCCTACATGGAGTTCATGCGCCCCCGCTGCGACCAACTGCCAGGGCAGAACGCTACGTTGCGAGCATTGATGCCGAGTTGAAAGCCACAACTCTGTCCCACAGAATCCTGCCATCCGCATGACAGAACTCTGTGATGAATTCTGCCGTGAAACGATTCACCACCTTGGCGTACTCACAGGCAAACTCGTCGTTGCGCTCTTTGGCTCTGTGTCCCAGGGGCTCGATGATGTCAGTGTATAGCGTGTCACTACCAGATATGAACTCCCAGAAGCGCTGACCGCACAGCTTTGTGTACTCATCCTTCTGCTCTGCGCGCTCCCGCCCGTAGCAGCAGCCGTTAACCGCCTCCACTGCCAACCTCCTGCGCCGGGCATGCCCAGCCATGATCTGCCGCGCCGTGCGGAAGTTCTCCTTCATCTTCCTCACTTGGCTGGCGTTGCCCCAGTTGGGACCAGACTTGATGGAGACAATGTACAGCGCGCCGGACTTCTCGAACTCAAGGTCCACGCCCACTGCCGCAGATTTCCTGCCACCGTACACCCGGCCACAGATGAAGATGGCGAGGCCCTCAAGGAAATCACCAAAGACAGCCTCTTCCTGGGAGGACAGATACGCATCCAGGATTGCGCGCACCATCTCAGATGCGGTCTGGATGTTCTTGGCTCTGAAAAGGTACGGGTTCTTGCGGCTCAACACGAGCTTGAGTCTAAGACCACCAAGACTCTCGAGTCGACGTCGGTGGAAGTCAGGGATGTTCTCCTCGATGTACCCCCTTATCTCGGACTCCATGACTTTTCCCATACTCAGGCTCCCGCTCGAAGAGGAGACACTCAACCTCGGACAATTGCGACCTGGCAATGTCGCAGTAGGCTTCGACCAAATCTATGCCAACAGAACAGCGACCGAGTTCCCGTGCGGCCTTGCAGGTTGTTCCGGAACCAACAAATGGATCCAGTACCCAATCGCTCTCGTCCGTGAACAACTTGATGAACCATGCCGCAAGCTCTTGGGGAAATGCTGCGCTGTGCTTCTTGTTACCACACTCGGTGGCTAAGTGCAGCACATTTGTGGGATAGGCCATCGTCCGGTTCAGCCAGTTGGCTATGTTCTTGCCAAAGCCGCTACCCACTCGCGAGTTGAAACGGATGACGTCATTGGAGCCCAACGACTTGAGTCGCCCCTCGGCCCACTGCCCCATGGGCACCATGACGGCTTCCTGGTTCATCTTGAAGTGCCTGGACTTGTTGAATTGCAGGCAACGTTCCCATGCATCACGAAACCGGTTGGGCCACTTGCCTGGGTAGCAGTTCTTCTTGTGCCAGATGAACTCTTCGGTCCAGAGCCAGCCTTGGCGGCGTAGTTCGAGGATCAGTTCGAGCACATAGGTGCTCCGCTCGCCACTCTCAGCCTTCTCCTTGATGTTCAGGACGAACGTACCTGTCGGGCCTAGAACCCGCAGGAATTGCTCGCTCCTCGGGAGAAACCATTGAACGTACTCCTCCGGTTTGATCCCGCCGTAGGTGTTGGCCCGCCTATCGGCATACGGTGGTGACGTGAAAATGAGCTGGAACGCCCCATCTGGGTAATCCTTGAGAACCTCGAGGCAATCCCCGTGCCTGATCTCCGTCCTTACCTGACGCATATTGGGACACCCAGTAGTTACTGCCGACCTGCAAGCATACCCGCGGCAGTCCGGCGGGACTTGAGATAGATGATACTCCGGGAGCGGGGTGTAGTCAAGAATCTTTCGCGCTGATACCCACATGGTCTGCCACTGCGGACAAGTCGCCCGGAATGCAGAGGGGTCGCGGTAGGGAAGGCCATTACGGGCGGCGGAGAACCTGGGGCGGCAGTGGATCGGCATAGATATCTCGCCCACGGCCTGCCGCGTGATGGCGAAACGCCTCCGCGACGTGTGCCACCTCAAGGAGGACGAGAAGCTCTGGCTGATCGGCCGCGGCTTCGTCGTCCGCGACCTGCCCTGGACCGAGGAGGCGGTGTCAAATCTTCAAATATCAATTATCGCGCCCGCCCTCTCCACTTGCCTCGTCCCGACGGTCCCCCGTCGGGACGGCGGGTCTTGGACGCTCCTGCGTCCGTCGCTGCCCGCGAGAGAGGAAGGACGCCGGAGCGTCCAAGACAGGGCGTCCCCACGCAGGAGCGTGGGGACGAGGAAGGAGGCGCTATCATGCGACACACTCCGAGTATAACCCGGGCGGCTGGGTACTGCAAGATGCCTTCCACCCCGCCTTGCAATCTCCGGCGCTCTGGCTTATAGTCTCCTGTGTGAGGAGGAATGGATGGGTGGATGAGTGTCAGACAACCATCCATTCATCCACCCATCCAATCATCCTCTCTGGCAGCAGCAACCGGCCGCCTTGTGAGACTGCTCTCAGGAGACACGAGATGAATCGCTGCCTGACGCTGAGCCTGTCCTTCGCCTTTCTGTGCGCGGCGGCTCTTGCCGCGACGCCGCAGGTGACGGAATCGGTCAGGAAGATCCCCGCGGCCTATCAGGTGGACGTGGTGGTGGTGGGCGGCAGCACGGGGGCCGTGGCCGCGGCGGTGGAGGCGGCGAAGGGGGGGGCGAAGGTGTTCCTCGCCGCGCCGCGGCCCTATCTGGGCGAGGACATGGCGGGGACGCTCCGCCTGTGGCTCGAAGAGGGCGAAACGCCCACGTCGCCCCTCGCCAAGGCCATCTTCTCCGGCCGAGCACAGCCCACGGCCTCCCTCGGCAACACGCTGCCCTTCACCTACGAGGTCGACCTGCCGCCCGCGGGCCAGCACAAGGATACCAAGCCGCCCTCGCTCCTGAGCGACGGCCAGTGGTCGAGCGCCTCAACAGAGAGCGTGCAGTACGATGGCGATGTGAAGATTACGGTGGACCTCGGCAAGAGGCAGAAGATCGAGAAGGTCCACGCGATGGTCTATCACAACAAGGACTACCTCTTCGACAGCGTGTACGTTTCCGTCAGCAACGACCCGAAGCAGGACTGGGCAGGCGTCAGCCAGGTCAAGAACGACCGCCCTGCAACCGGGGATGACCAGGGGCCAGCGCTTATCACGACCACGCCCATGCCCAATGCCCAGCAAGAGTTCCGCTATGTGATGTTCCACATCACGCGGCGCGAAGGCTCCAAGCGCATCCTCGTGGGCGAGATTGCAGTAGTTGGCACGGAGAAGCCAAAGGAGAAAGAACCGCCTAAAGGCGGAACTACAAACCTCCCGCCGGCGACGCCGCTTCAGGTGAAGCGGACGCTCGACCAGGTGCTCCTCGACGCGAAGGTGGCGTTCCTCTACTCGTGCTTCCCGACCGATGTGCTGACCGATGCTGAGGGGAAGCCCTGCGGCATCGTGATGGCCAACCGCGCCGGGCGGCAGGCGGTCGTGGCGAAGGTCGTCATTGACGCGACGGAGCGGGCGACCGTGGCGCGAATGACCGCGGCGAAGTTCCGCCCCTTCCCCGGCGGAGCCCAGACCGTGAAGCGGGTGGTCATCGGCGGCAAGCCGCAGCCGAGCGAGGGCATCGTGGCCTCGCGCATCGTCGGCTCCTTCGCCGCACCGGGCAAGACGGGCGCCCAGGCGTATCCCATCATTGACTACACGCTCAAGGTGCCCATGGCCGACGCCAGCTATGCGGCCTACGCCGCCGCGGACCAGGTGGCACGCGACCTGACGTTCGACCCCGCCCAGCAGTTCACCTCCGACATCCTCTTCCACGTCCCGCCCGACCCCGTCCACGGGGTCAAGCCGTTTGGAGTCCCGCCTTCAGGCGGTCCGTTTGGAGTCCCGCCTTCAGGCGGTCTTGATTCTGGCTCTCTTCTGGACGCCTGCCGCCCTGCGGGGGTGGAGCGGCTCTACATCGTAGGCGGCTGCGTGGACGTGCCGCGCGAGCTGGCCGAGAAGCTGATGCGGCCCCTCGCGCTCATTGACCTGGGCGCCCGCATCGGCGCCGCGGCCGCCGCAGAAGCCAAGAAGCTGCCCGAGCCGAAGGAGCCGAGGGTGGCGGGGGCGAAGATGGAAGACCGCCTGAAGGCCGAACTACGAACAGGTCAAGTCATGGAGATACTGGCAGGCGTCCGCGAGTTCCAGAAGCTCCCCACGCTTCCGCAGGAGGAGCGGCCGCTGCCCGTCCTGGGCACGTATGATGTCGTGGTCATCGGCGGCGGAACGGGTGGGGCGCCCGCCGGCATCGCCGCCGCTCGGCTCGGGGCGAAGACGCTCGTCGTCGAGATGCTCCACGGCCTCGGCGGCGTCGGCACCCTCGGCCACATCTCCACCTACTATTGGGGCAACCGCGTGGGCTTCTGCAAGACCATCCTCGACGGCAAGGCTCGCTGGGGCGTCGAGGAGAAGGCCGAGTGGTGGCGAGGCGAACTCCGCGAGGCCAAGGCCGACATCTGGTTCGGCTGCGTCGGCTGCGGAGCGTTTGTGGATGACAAGCGCATCCGCGGCGCCGTCGTCGCCACGCCCTATGGCCGCGGCGTCGTGCTTGCCAAGACCGTGATTGACGCGACGGGGAACAGCGACGTGGCCGCTGCGGCGGGCGCCGCAACCATCTACACCGACGAGAGCGACATCGCCCTCCAGGGCACCGGCCTCCCGCCCCGCCACCTGGGCGCCAGCTACACCAACACCGATTACACCATCGCCGATGAAACGGACATGCTGGATACCTGGCACCTTTTCCTCTACGCCAAGCGGATGGCGGGCAACGCCTTCGACCTGGGGCAGCTCATAGACACCCGCGAGCGCCGCCGCATCGTGGGCGACCACACGATCAGCATCCTCGACCAGTTCCTCGAACGCACCCACCCCGACACCGTGGTGCAAACGTGGTCGAACTTCGACACCCACGGCTACACGATGGACCCGTACTTTGTGCTTCAGCAGCCGCACCACAAGGGGGTGAAGACGCAGATACCGTATCGCGCAATGCTGCCGCAGGGCTACGACGGCGTGCTGGTCATCGGCCTGGGCATCAGCGCCCACCGCGATGCCGTGCCGCTCATCCGCATGCAGCCCGACATCGAGAACGGCGGCTACGCGGCCGGCACTGCCGCCGCAATGGCCGCCAAGGGCGATGGCTCCGTGCGCAATCTGGACGTCAAGAAGCTCCAGGAGCACCTCGTCGGCATCGGCAACCTCACCCAGGACGTGTTGACGGCCAAGGACTCCTTCCCCTTCCCGCCCGAGAAGCTCAAGGAAGCCGTCTACAATGTCCGCGACAACTACAAGGACGTGGGCATCGTGCTGGCGAACGCGAAGGAGGCAATGCCGCTGCTCCGCCAGGCATATGCCGAGTGCCCGCCTGAGAGCAAGCTCATCTACGCCCACGTGCTTGGCGTCCTTGCCGACCCGACGGGCGCGCCCGACCTGTTGAAGGCCGTCGAGGCCGCGCCCGACATGGGCAAGGGCTGGCACTACCGCGGCATGGGCCAGTTCGGGCGGAACATGAGCGACGTGGATACCTACATCTACGCCCTCGGCCGCACACGCGAGCGGCAGGCCACCGAGGCCATCGTCAAGAAGATGAAGGCGCTGGAGGCGAAGGACGCCTTCTCGCACTTCCGCGCCGTGGCCCTGGCTCTCGAACAGCTCCGCGACCCCGCGGCGGCCGGGCCGCTCGCCGAGCTGCTCGCCAAGCCGGGCATGCGCGGCCACGCCATCGCGACTCCCGAAGGCGCGCTCCAGCGCGCCGAGAAGCACCGGAGCTGGACCGCCACCGAGCCGCGCTCGAACGCCCTCCGCGAGCTGATGCTCGCCCGCGCCCTCTTCCGCTGCGGCGACAAGGACGGCTTGGGCAAGCAGATTCTCGAGGAGTACACCCGCGACTACCGCGGCCACTTCGCCCGCCACGCCGCCGCCGTGCTCAAGACGGCAGGCCAGTGAGCCGCCGCACAAGCGGTGTTGGGTGTTTGGTGTTAGGTGTTGGGGTACGGAGGAGTAGGGCGTGCACACTTGCACGCGGAATCACCAGGATCGCCTCTCGACGCTTCGCGCCCATTTGAGGGATGCGCCGGCACACGTGTGGGCCGAGCCTTTCCACGAGGCGTGGGTGGCGGCCGAGGGGCTGGACCCCTGCCGCCGCTTCGCCACGGCCCAGGCCGCCGAGATGGCCGCGGCCAGGCCCTTCGTGAAGCCGGGCGAGCTGGTCATTGGGAGCAACGCCCTCCGCAGCGTCGTCACCGGGCTGCCGACGCCGTTCGCCTCCGGCATTCGCCTCGACAAGGGCTGCCTGGAAACCCTGCGCAAGGAGCATCCCGAGGCAGCGTCTCGGCTCGCCGAGATCGAGGCCTATTGGACCCGCTGGTTCGCCGAGAGCGGCTACTGCGCCCCGATGGCGATGCACCTCACCTACGCCTGGGAGCGGCTCCTCACCCTCGGCCTTGATGGCCTCCGCGACTACGTGGCTTCTGCTGCGGCTTCCTGTAGCGACAAGCGTCGCGCTTGTCGAGGAACGGGAAAGACCGCAAGCGGGACGCTTGCGGCTACACCAGGCCCCGCGGCGGCCCACTGGTATGAGGCGCTGCTGATTGTCCTTGATGGCATCTCGGCCTACATCGAGGCCCACGCCAGAGCCGCCGAGGAAACAGCAGGGGAGGACGGAGAGGAGCTCCAGCGCGCGGCAGCCATCTGCCGCCATATCGCCCACGGCGCGCCACGCTCGTTCCACGAGGCCGTCCAGCTCTTCTACCTCGGCTTCCAGCTCTCCGGCCACGATTCGCCAGGACCGATTGACCGCTATCTCTGGCCGCACCTGAAACGCGACCTGGAGAGCGGAGCCATCACCCGCGAGTCGGCGCAGGAAATCGTGGACTGCCTCTGGCTGAAGTTTGAGGAGAAGACGGCCTACGGCGCGACCGTCGGGGGGCAGCTTGCAGATGGCTCCGATGCCTCGAACGAGCTTTCGCTCATGTGCGTCAGCGCCGTCAAGCGGCTCCGCATCCTCTCGCCCCGCACCGCCTTCCGCTGGTTCCCAGGCGTTTCGCAGAAGCTCTTCGATGCCGTCGTGGACTGCATTGCCGACGGTGCCACGTATCCCGCCATCGTGAACGACGAGGCGATCATCCCCGCTATGATCGAGCGCGGAATCGCCATCGAGCACGCCCGCGACTACTCCTTCGTCGGCTGCGGCCAGACCTTTCCTCACGGACGCGGCCACGGGAACTACGAGGACGTCGTCATCAACTCCGCCAAGCCGCTCGAGCTGGCCCTCAACGATGGCTCCGCCTCGTTCGCAACCTGGCAGCAATTCGAGGTCGCCTATCGCCGCCAGATGGACCACCACATCACCGAGCGAATCGAATGGGTGAACTCCTATCGCCGCAAGCTCGTCGGCCATGCCTGGGACTTCATCCGCTCGCTCCTCACCCACTCGTGCGTGGAGCGCGGCATTGATTGGCACGCGGGCGGCGCTGACTACTCCGAGGGGATGGTGGACAT
>VGYV01000071.1 GCA_016872855.1 Planctomycetota bacterium | reverse complement strand
TGGGAGTACGCCTGCCGGGCCGGAACCACCACCTGGTATCAGTGGGGCGACGACCCCGACAAGGGGAAGGGCTGGTGCAACGCCGCCGACGTGACGGCCAAGAAGACCTTTCCCGACTGGACCGTGTTCAACTGGGACGACGGGTTCCTCTACACGGCTCCGGTCGGCTCGTTCAAGGCCAACGCCTTCGGCCTTCACGACATGCACGGAAACGCCTGGGAGTGGTGCCAGGACTGGTATGGCGCCTACAAGGAGGGTGACCAGAAGGACCCCACGGGGCCGGAATCTGGCGAGCGCCGCGTGCTGCGCGGGGGTTCGTGGTATTACATTCCCAGGGTTCTCCGCTCGGCGGATCGGATCAGGAACCATCCTGAGTACCGGAACCTCGACGCCGGTTTCCGTGTGGTGCTTTCCGCAGGACCCTGATTACGCTTTGCTCTTTTACCATTTTACCCTTTGCCATTCTTCGGGTTTTCGGGCGTCGGGCTTTGGGCTTCGTGAGGCCGCCCTCGGCGGCCCCGGAATTTTTCCCGACACTGTCGCCATGAAAGGACCATTGACACAGTGCCGATTGCGGTGGCTGTCCCGCGGGGGTGGCCGCCGAGATTGGGGGGTGGGGCTCCGTGGCGAGCGCCGCGTGCTGCGCGGGGGTTCGTGGAACAACAATCCCAGGAATCTCCGCTCGGCGAATCGGAACAGGAACCATCCTGAGAACCGGAACAACAACGCCGGTTTCCGTGTGGTGCTTTCCGCAGCACCCCTTTCTCCGAGGGCGTCTGCCCCGGGCCGAGAGGCCCGCGGCAGCGGAAGGACCTGGGGGTCCAGGAGCCGTCCCCGCGTCGGCGAGCCAAGCGCGTTCGTAGTTCCGCCTTTAGGCGGTCTCTTGCGTTCGTAGTCCCGCCTTCAGGCGGTCTCTTGCGTTCGTAGTCCCGCCTTCAGGCGGTCTTCGGTTCGCCTCTTGGCTCACCGGCCAAAATGCGGAGTGCCCCGGGCGGGGCTGGTAGGCCGACCGAACGCCCCGCCCGCTGGGCCAACGCCTCTCGGCATCCGCCTCTCTTCTTTCGCGTCCTTTCGCGTGTTTCGCGGGCACCTTCTGGAATCTGGGATATGGAATCTGGAATCTGTGATGCCGACGCGGGCCTGCTGCGCGACCTCGTGGCGCTGAATATGACCCTGCGCCTGTGCGTGGAGGACTACGAGCGCCTCGCCGCCGCCCTGGGCGGACACGAGGGTCTCCGTAAGGCGTCCGCCGGCGACATCGAGCGCGCGGCCAACGTCGGCCCCAAGCTCGCCGCCGAAATCGCCCGCCTCCTCCGCAGCGGCGACCCCGACGAGGAGCTGCGCCAGGCCGCCGAGCGCTCCGTCGCCATCCTCCCCTTCAACTCCCCCGCCTACCCCGCCCTCCTGCGCCGCATCCCCGAGGCGCCGCTCGTCCTCTACGTCCAGGGCGAACTCCAGCCCGCCGACGCCGTGGCCCTGGCCATCGTCGGCTCGCGCTTCCCCACCCACTACGGGACGACCCAGGCGGGCCGCCTGGCCTCCGAACTGGCCGCCAGGGGCATGACCATCGTCAGCGGCCTCGCGCAGGGGATTGACACGGCGGCCCACCGCGGCGCGCTCGATGGCGGAGGGCGCACCATCGCAGTCCTCGGCGGCGGAATCGCACGCCTCTATCCCGCCGAGAACGCGCCGCTCGCTGATGAAATCGTGCAGCACGGAGCCGTCGTGAGCGACTTCCCTCTCCACACCCGCCCCCAAGCATTCACCTTCCCCCGCCGCAACCGCATCGTGAGCGGCCTGGCCCTCGGCGTCCTCGTCGTCGAGGCTGACCGCGACAGCGGCGCCCTCATCACCGCCGACTGGGCGCTTGCCCAGGGCCGCGAGGTCTTCGCCCTCCCTGGCCGCGTCACCGACAAGCGGAGCCGCGGCTGCCACCTCCTCATCAAGCAGGGGGCCAAACTCGCCGAGACCTGCGAGGACATCCTCGAAGAGCTGGGCGACGTGGCCCGCGCCCTCGCCCCGCCCCGCTACAAGCCCCAGGAGGAGCCCCTCCCCCTCGCCGCCGAGCAGCAGGCCGTCTACAACGCCATCGGCGACGACCCGACGCACATAGACGCCATCACTGATGCCTCCGGCCTTCCGCCGCACCAGGTCGCCAGCACCCTCATGCTCCTCGAACTCAAGCGCCTCATCACCCAGCTCCCCGGCAAACACTTCGTCCGCAAGGCCGACCAGCCCGAATGACCTTGTGAAAAAGACTCCCGGAGTCTTTGCCAAGATCCACACGCGCGCCTGCCGGCAGGCCGCAAAAAGACTCCCGGAGTCTTTTTCTGAGGCGTAAGATCAATGTAAGCAATCGGTTACATTCAGGAAAAAGACTCCCGGAGTCTTTTTCGCGTCAACTATGTGCGGAATTGGCGGGGGCGGCCACGGGGACGAAGGAGAGAAGTCAGCCCGAGGCATTGAGCGATCCGCTCCACCCAGTCCTCACTCCCAAAGTCAGGAAAAAGACTCCCGGAGTCTTTTTCACAGCTATGTGCGGAATCTGCGATTCAGGAAAAAGACTCCCGGAGTCTTTTTCACGCCTCAGCTATGTGCGGAATCTGCGGGGGCGGCCACGGGGACGAAGGAGAGAAGTCAGCCCAAGGCATTGAGCGATCCGCTCCACCCAGTCCTCACTCCCAAAGGGCTCGCCGCGCCGGATGCAGTGACGTACGGCCTCCATTTCGGCGCTTGTCAGGGGCTGGTTCACATGGACGGGCCAGTCGTCTGGCCAACTCAGCGGACCGTCGGTCAGCAGCTTCCTGGCCTCGGAGTCTCCCTGCTGCCTGCGGAACAGGCTGCACCAGCGCCAGTCCTCGGCGTGCCCGACCAGGCCGGCCCGAAGCGCGTTGCGCTCAACATAGCGGCAGACCGTGAGGAAGTGCGAGTCCGACTGCACAGGGAAGCTCTTGAAGACGCCCTGGTAGACATGTCCGCGGCCCGTCGAGCCACGGAACGCGCGCCAGCGCTTCGCGTGGGTCATCGTGAGCCAGTGCATGAACCTGGACGCGTCCTTGTCCTCCTGTGGCCAGAGAACGAAGTGCCAGTGATTGGGCATGACACAGTAGGAGATGATGCGGATCGGCGCCTCCTCGAGAGCTTCGGCGACAACGCCCTCGAAGGCAGCATAGTCGGCGCTTGTGTCGAAGAGCTGTAGCCCGTCGCTGGCGCGGTTCAGCACGTGATAGACGACATCACCCTGTGTTCGTCGGTACGGCATGCCAGCATTGTAGCGCAAAGCGCCCTGGAAAGCCAGAAAAAGACTCCCGGAGTCTTTTCACCCGGAGTCTTTTCTCGCTCGGTGGGGCCTTCACTTCCCCTTGCCGGCCTTGGGCGGGGGCAGCTTGTCCTCGGGGACCTTGAAGTGGGCGCGGAGGCGCTCCAGCTCGGCCTTCAGCTCCTTCACTGTGTCGGCGTAGGCGGGGTCGGCGTAGACGTTGTTCAGCTCGCGCGGGTCCTTCTCCAGGTCGTACAGCTCCCACTCGTCCACGTCGTGGTAGAAGTGGATGAGCTTGTGGCGCTGGGTTCGGACTCCGTAGTGTCGCTTGACGCTGTGGACGGCGGGGTATTCGTAGTAGTGATAGTAGAGGGAGGCGCGCCAGTCCTTGGGCGTCTCGCCGCGCAGGAGGGGGAGGAAGCTGCGGCCGTGCATGTCCGCCGGCGTGGGCTGGCCCGCCGCGTCGAGGAAGAGCGGGGCGAAATCAATGTTCTGCACCAGGTCGCGGTTCACCGTGCCCGGCTTGATGGCGCGCGGGTAGCGGATGATGAAGGGCATGCGGAGGGATTCCTCGTACATGAAGCGCTTGTCGTACCAACCGTGGTCGCCCAGGTAGAAGCCCTGGTCGCTGGTGTAGACGACGATGGTGTCCTGGGCCAGGCCCTCCTTGTCGAGGAAGTCGAGGAGGCGGCCGACATTGTCGTCCACCGAGGCCACGCAGCGGAGGTAGTCCTTGATGTAGCGCTGGTAGAGCCAGCTCTTGCGGGCGGACCCGGTGAGGCCGGCGGGCACGTCGGCCTTCACGTCGCTCTTGGTCAGGTGGTTCTCGATGGTCATCGTGGTCGTGCGGGCGGCGGTGCCGCGGGTCTTGTAGTCGTCGTTGAAGGTCGGCGGCTCGGGGATGTCGGCGTCCTCGTAGAGCTTTGCGTGCTTCGCGTCGGGCTGCCAGTTGCGGTGGGGGGCCTTGTGGTGGCACATGAGGAAGAAGGGCTTGGACTTGTCGCGCTTCCTGAGCCAGTCCATCGAGAAGTCGGTGATGAGGTCGGTCACGTAGCCCTGGTGCTTCTTGCGCTCGCCCATCTCGATGAACATCGGGTCGTGGTAGGCCCCCTGGCCGGGGAGGATATTCCAGTAGTCGAAGCCCGTGGGGTCGGTGACGAGGTGCCATTTGCCGATGATGGCGGTCTGGTAGCCTGCCGCCTTGAGGAGCTTGGGGAGGGTCTGCTGCGAGCCGTCGAAGCGGTCGCCGTTGGTGCGGAAGCCATTGGCGTGGCTGTGCTTTCCCGTGAGGATGGCGGCGCGGGAGGGGCCGCAGATGGAGTTGCCGCAGAAGCAGTTCTCGAAGCGCATCCCGCCCGTGGCGATGCGGTCGAGGTTAGGCGTCTTGTTGATGCGGCTGCCGTAGCACGACATCGCGTGCGAGGCGTGGTCATCGGACATGATGAACAGGATGTTCGGCTTCGTGTCGGCGGCGAGCGCTGCTCGGCGTCCGAACGCCGCCGCCAGCGCCAGCCCGCCCAGCGTCCCAACCATCTCCCGACGCGTCATCTGCTTCTCAGCCATCTTGGGTCTCCTTAATGAGGACAAGTCAACACTACCGAAAGCGGAAGGGAGAGTCAACCTTGACAACCCGCCCTCCAGGCCGCATGATAGCGACGAAGGAGCAAGTGCCTGTGGGCAAGGAGTATCCGGATCCCATCTCCGACGTTCCCGAGGTCTCCGAGCAGCTCACGCTGACGTTCGCGCGCGACGCCGCGGCGCTGGCTGCCTCGGACCACGTGCGCCGCTGGTACGACTACCTCCAGGGCTTCGAGCCCGACCTGGCAGCGCGCAAGCTCCGCGAGCACGCGGCGGGCGACGACACAGTCGTCCTCGACCCCTTCTGCGGCAGCGGCACCACGCTCGTCGCCGCGCAGTTCCTCGGCTACCGGGCCATCGGTGTGGACGCTAATCCCCTGATGCGGCTTGTCTCCGAGGCCAAGACGACCTGGGATGTTCCCCTCGGCCAGCTCAAGAGCCGTTCCGCCGAGTTCCTCGCCGCGCTCGACCAGAAGCTGCACGAGGGGAGCGAGGAACTCGATGCCGCCTGCGCCATCCCGATGAAGAGCTTCAACAACTGGTTCCGCCCGCCTGTGCTCCGGGAGGTCCTGGCCGCCCGCGACGTGCTCCAGGACCTTCCGCCGAGGAATGAGGGCGTGAACAACCTTCTGCGCATGGCCTACGCCAAGGCCCTCTTTGAGTCGTCCCAGGTCTCGATGTGCCCCGGCATCACCTTCGTCAAGAAGCCGCGGCCGCCGCTCCGGGTGACGCTTCGCCACAAGCTCACGACCATCGCGGCCGACCTCCAACTCCTCCGCACTCTGGAGCTGCAGAAGCAACCCAAGGCCCGCGTCGTTCAGGGCGACGCCCGCGACCTCGCGGACCAGGTGGAGCAGGACAGCGTGGACGTGCTCTTCACCTCGCCGCCCTATCCCACCGACATCGAGTACACCCGCCAGACCCGCGCCGAGCTGTACTTCCTGGGCTTCATCGAGACGATGGACGACGTGCGCGCCATCAAGAAGCGCATGGTCCGCGGCAGCCCCAAGAACATCTACAAGACCGACAACAACGAGCAACTCGTCGCCGGCTATCCCGCCATCCAGGACGTTTCGGCAGCCATCCACGAAGTCACGAAGGACAAGAATTGGGGCTGGGACTATCCCCGCATGGTGCGGGAGTACTTCGGCGACATGTATGCCTGCCTGCGCGACGCATTGCGGGTCTTGCGGCCGGGCGGCTGGGCCTTGTTCGTCGTCGGCGACCAGACCTGCAAGGGCGTCAGAATCCCCGTCACTGACATCCTCCGCGACATCGGCCGCGACCTCGGCTTCGCCGACACCTACACCGAAACCGTCCGCGAGCGCCGAAGCACCACCCACTCCATGAGCCTCCCGGAGAGCGTGGTAGGCTTGCGGAGATGAGGCTGAGAGGCAGACCATAGGTGAACGTCTTCGACCTCTTCTCAAAGCGTCAGAGGAAGCTCCGCGGAGAGGTACCGGACGTCTATACATACGACGTTATGCCTGAGCCCCTCAGAGTCCAGATAGTCCATGTCTGGCACGACCTCATCGGGAACCCAGTCGAGTACCAGCAGGGGAGGCAGGGCGTGAGAGATGCCTATGGCTTCATCGTCAAGTGCCTTTGCCGAGAGTATGGTGTCTTCGTGCTGCCACATTACAGGGGGCGCGTGGGGCAGGATTACCTCGAGGAACTCACGGTGTTCCTGCTCAGTGAGGAGAACGTAGAGAGGGTCCTCGATGTCGTCGAGCTGTCCTTCCGGTGGATCGACCACGTTGAGAGGGAGAACGAGGACCGCCACAGGGGTAGTGCATCAAAGCGCGCCAATGACGCGATCAGAGAACTGAACGCTCGTTTTCGTGAGCATGGGGTTGGCTACCAGTTCCTTGATGGTCAGATTGTCCGCGTAGATTCCGACCTCGTCCATGCGGAGGTCGTCAGACCAGCGTTGGGTCTGCTCCGAGGCATGCAGTTCGCGGGGGCGCAAGAGGAATTCCTGAAGGCGCACGAGCACTACCGCAAGGGGAACGGCAAGGAGGCGTTGGTCGAATGCCTGAAAGCCTTCGAGAGCACCATGAAGGCCATCTGCGACAAGAGGGGGTGGAAGTATGATCCGGGGGCGACAAGCAAGGACTTGACTAAGGTGTGCTTCGACAAGGGTCTAATCCCTGATTTCTGGCAGAGCCATTTCTCCGGCCTGCGAAGCACACTGGAAAGCGGGGTGCCGACTGCCCGCAATAAACTGGCGGGGCACGGGCAAGGCTCAACGCCGACCGATGTGCCCGGCCATATCGTTGCTTTCGTTCTCCACATGACTGCCTCGGCCATCGTCTTCCTGGCGGAGGCGGACCGTCAACTGAAGTGACTGCCCAAGACTCCCGCGGCCAGCACCAGCCCCCCCGGATGGCCAGTCCCCAATCGTCTCCCCGATCGCTGTACTTGCTTGACTTCCGGCCTTGCGGAGATTATACTGCACGAAAAGGTGATACTTTCGTGCAGTATAATGCACGACATGCACAAGGGGGCAAGCGATGCTCCGGGATGTGCTTCTGCTCCAGAAGCGGGAGATCGAGCAACGACTGCGGGAGCGATACGTGGAACGCGAGTTCCATCCCCGCAAGCTCGCCCACGACCTGATCAAGGTCGTCATCGGCCCCAGGAGGGCGGGCAAGTCGTTCTTCGCCGCGCACCTGGTTCAGGGCCTCGGGCCGTTCGGCTACGTGAACTTCGATGACGAGCGGCTCGAGGCGCTCGGCGACTACGACGAACTGGTCGTGGCCCTGGATGCCCTGTACGGCAAGCCAAAGCACCTCCTGCTCGACGAGGTGCAGAACCTGCCCCGGTGGGAGCTGTTCGTCAACCGCCTTCAGCGGCAGGGTTATCGCCTCACGATCACGGGGAGCAACGCGCATCTGCTGAGTTCGGAACTCGCCACGCACCTGACCGGGCGGCACGTCCAGATCGTGCTCTTCCCCTTCTCTTTCCCCGAGTACCTCCGCTCGGAGGAGCGCGAACTCACCGGGCCGGAGACGGTGGAAGCCCTGCGCCGCTACGCGGAGCTGGGTGGCTATCCCGAGCCGCTGCTCAAGGGAGTCAACCACCGCGAGTACGTGGCCACGCTGCTGCGGGCGACCCTCTACAAGGACATCGTTGTCCGCCATCGGATACGCTCCCCGCAGGGGCTGGAGGACCTGGCGACCTACCTGATGTCCAATGTCGCCCAGGAGTACTCCTACAGCACACTGGCCCAATTGACCCGCCTGCGGAGCGTCCACACGGCCGAGAAGTACCTGCGGCATCTGGAGGAAGCGTTCCTGTTCTTCTCCGTGCGCCGCTTTTCGTTCAAGGTCCGGGAGCAATCGCGGGCGAACCGCAAGGTCTACTGCACGGACAACGGCCTCGTGACGGCGACCTCGTTCCGCTTCAGCTCCGGCCTCGGCAGGCTCTACGAGAACCTCGTCGCCATCGCGCTCCACCGGCAGCAGCTCGATGGGCGGCTGGAGTGCTACTTCTGGAGGGGGCCGCAGCATGAGGAGGTGGACTTCGTGGTGAAGCAGGGGTTGCGCGTGACCCAGCTCCTCCAGGTCTGCGCGAACGTCGAGGATCCGAAGACGAGAGAGCGAGAGGTCCGAGCGCTCCTGAAAGCCTCCGCGGCGCTGAAATGCACGGAACTGGTCGTGCTGACGGAGACGGAGGACCGCGAGGAAGACGCGTCGTGGTTCGCGCTAAGGGGCCGAATCCGCTTTGTGCCGCTGTGGAAGTGGCTCTCCGAAGCCCGGTGAGGTCTCCGCGAGCTTCCGCCGAGTGCCTGGACTCACACGCTCCTCACGTTAGCCCGCCTCACGGGGCGGTGGGGGCGGTGCCGGTCTTGTCGGTCTTGTAGCCCCACTTGGTGATGTAGTCCCAGCCAGAGAGGAATTCGTCGTTGCGCTGGGCGAGGAGCTTCTTGAGCTCGGCGGCGAGGTGGGGCTGGACCTCGGCGGCTTCGGGCTTGCCGACGAGGTTGGTGAGCTGGTAGGGGTCCTTCTCGTTGTCGTAGAGGAGCCAGGGGCCTTCGCGGGTCTCGACGTAGGTGTGGCGGGCGGTGCGGACGCCGCGGTATTCGCGGCCGCCGCCCTGGCGGGTCCACTCGCCGAAGGGGGCGTAGCAGGCGATGAGGGCGGACTCGGGGAGAGCGCGGGGCACAGAGGCCCCGCCCACAATGTCGCGGGGCACAGAGGCCCCGCCCACAGGTCCGGTCACGAGGGAGCTGAAGTCGAGGCCCTCGACGGTCTTGGGGACGTCGAGGCCGCAGAGGCGGAGGAGGGTGGGCATGATGTCCGGGACGTTGAAGGGCTGGGTGATCTCGCGGCCCTGCTGGGGCGGGGCCGCCGCTCCAGGCACCCTCACCCTGCCCTCTCCCCAAGGGAGAGGGGAAGGCACCCTCACCCTACCCTCTCCCAGAGGGAGAGGGGAAGAGGGGGGGAGAGGGAGAGAGAGGAGGAAGGGGACGCGGATGGATTCGTCCCAGGGGCGCTGCTTGCGCTGCTGGCCCTGGGAGCCGAGCATGTCGCCGTGGTCGGAGGTGAAGGCGAAGATGGTATCGTCGGCGAGGCCGGCGTCGGCGATGGTCTTGAGGAGGTCGCCGACGTAAGCGTCGAGGGCGGTGCAGTGGGCGTAGTAGCCGGCAAGGTCGCGGCGCGCGGCGGCCTGGGCGGGTGGCGGGACGTTTGGGCGGAGCACGAGCTTCGCGGGGTCGTAGAGGTCGCGGAACTGCTTGGGGGCCGTCTCGTAGGGGTTGTGGGGCGGGCCCCAGGAGAGCATGAGGAGGAAGGGCTTGGCCTTGTCGCGCCCGTCGCCGCGGATGTAGGCCTGGGCGGCGCGGGTCTGGGCCTCGGCGTCGTAGCCGGGCCAGACGAGGCGCTCGGGGCCGTCGGCGTAGTAGGGTGACTTGTTGTAGTCGTGGGTGCATTCGCAGACGCGCCAGAAGTCGAAGCCCTGGCGGTCTTCGCGTGGGATGAAGGAGAGGCGGCCGCGCCCCTGGAGGTGCCACTTGCCGATGTAGCCGGTGTCGTAGCCGCCGGCCTTGAACGCCTCGGCGATGGAGACCGCCTCGTTGCGGAGGTGGACGTCGTTGATGAACACGCCGTGGGTAAGGGGATACTGCCCGGTGATGAGGGAGGCGCGGTAGGGGGAGCAGACGGGGCATGAGGCGATGGCGCGGGAGAAGTTCACGCTCCGCTTCGCCAGGGCGTCGAGGTTGGGGGTCTTCACATTCGGGTCGCCGGCGTAGCCCGTGGCCTGGGCGCGCCACTGGTCGGCGAAGACGAACACCACGTTCAGCGGCTTCCGTTCCGGCGGCTTCTGCGGCTCCTCGGCTCCGAAGATGCGGTTGGCGGCCAGGCTGGCCCCCGCCGCCACGGAGGCCTGGAGCACTCGCCGCCGCGGCCAGGTGCGGACAGGGTCTCTCGCGCCGTCGTCTGCACTCATCGCTTGCGCTCCGGCGTCAGGGAGGGAGGCTTGGGATGCCCGTATTATACCGCGCGCCTGGCTGGCGGCAAGGCGCGCTTGCAAATCCGTTGGCGGGGCGCATAATGGGGGTGTGGCGCGTGGGCAAGGGGATGGCCTCCTTGTGAGGAGACTTGCGATGAGGACGCGGGTGTGGTTGGTTGCGTTGGGCCTGGCGCTGGCGACGGGCTTGGCCGCCGCGGGCGAGACGCCGGGATACCCCTACTACTATCCCGGCTATCCCGGCTACTATCAAAAGGGCCAGGACCTCTCGATTGAGGAGCTGCGGAAGCTTGGGCTGACCCCGGAGCAGATCCAGAAGGTGACCGAGCTTCGCCGCGACCTTGAGAAGGAGCGGGTGCGGCTGGACACGCAGCTCAGGGCGGCCCAGCAGGCGGCTGCGGCGGCGAACGCCGAGGTGTCGCGGCTGAGCCAGGAGATGCAGACGCTGACGAACACGCGGCTAGCGAAGATCTACGAGTCGGTGATGAACGAGACGCAGCTCAAGGCCTGGAAGCAGCAGCGGTTCCTCGACCAGGCGAAGCAGTGGCTCGCGAGCTACAAGCACTGGCTGAAGCTGACCGATGCGCAGGTGGAGGACATCGCGGGGCTGCTGGCGCCGGTCTACGAGAAGTACGCGAAGATGGAGGACCAGGCGGCGACGGCGCGCGAGGAGCTCGCGGCGCTGCGGCGCGCTGAGAAGCCCGACGTGGCGGCCATCGAGAAGGCCGAGAAGAACGTCGCCGAGCTCTCGAAGACCAACGTGTGGCAGGCCCGCCACAACGAGCTGATGGAGAAGATGCGCCCGGGCCTCCTCCCCGACCAGCTCGAAAAGCTCGGGAAGATGCACCAGTACCAGAGGTGATGGCGCCTGGGGGGAACCAGTTGCTCCAGTCGTCCTCGTCCCTCCTCCTCGTCCTCGACTCCTCGCGCCGCGTCCGAGGAGAATCGAGAACGAGGGACGAGGACGAGGAGGAGGACGAGCGGGTGGGAGCAGAAGCAATCGCGCGGTTGACAGGCGTGTGCGGCGCCGGTATGCTCTGGGCATGAGGCGATGCCCTCCCCTGCTGTTGTGGCTCGCGGCGGCGAGCGCGGCGCTCGCGGGCGAGGGTGCGCCCGAGCCGCCCTTCGCGCCTGCCACGGGGCTGGAGGCGCTGCGGGGGGACGTGCGGCCACTGCCCGACGGACGCCTCGAGCTGTACTACGACTGGACCGACCCGGCCCAGCTCGCCGACTGGCGGGTGGTGGCAGGCCCCGAGCCGCAGGTGGCCGAGGGGGAGTTGTGCCTCGGCTCCGAGGAGAGCCACACGCTGCGGCACGCCGCGGCCTTCCTCGGAGCCGTCGAGGTCGCCGGCACGTGCCGCATCCGCGAGGGGCTGGGCGTGCGCGGCCACGTGGGCGTCGCGCTCTGCGCCGCCCCGTGGCGTGGCTACTGGCTCCTGATGCGCGACGGAGAGCAGGCCCTCTACCGCGAGGACGCGTCGCCCGCCTTCCTCGGCATCTACAGGGAGCGGCTCCGTGACGAGGCGGACCACGCCTTCCACTTCGCCCGCCAGGGGAACCTGGCGCAGGCGTGGCTCGACCGCACGGTGCACCTGCGTGGCCGGGACGCGGCGCACCACCAGGGGAGCGTGGTGCTGCGGGCGTGGCGGGTGCGGGCGGGGCTGCGGGGGGTGTGGCTGCTGGGGCGGCCCGAGGCGCAGTGGCTGGCGGCAAACCCCGGCGTGGCACGACAGCTCGAGGCGTTGGGACTCTACGCGGGAGGCGTGGCGGCGCTCCGCCCGCTTTGGGAGACGTGCCAGCACGCCGCGGCGCTGGCGAAGGCTAAGGCACTGGTCGCCGAGGAGCCCTACGCGAAGTCGCCCGTCGCGGCGAAGTGGACCGTCGCCGACGCGCAGGCCCTGGCGGACCTGTGGCAGGCGGCGGAGGCGGGCGCGGGGACGCTGAAGCCCGGCGACGTTGTGAGGGCGGGAGGCGCCGAAGGGACGTTTCAGCGGCGCGAGGACGCGCTGCTGATCGTGCGGGTGGGCGACACCGAGCTGCCGAAGAAGCTGGCGAGCTTCCAGGGGGAGGAGCTGCTGGCCCTGGCGGCCCGCGCGCGCGCGCCGGAGGCAGGACGCGACCGGCTGGCCCTCGCGCTCTTGCGCCTCCACGGCGGCACCGCACAGGTCGCCGCGGTGCGGGCCGACCTGGCCCTCGCCCAGGAGGCGGGGGTGGACGTCGCGCGGCACCGCAGCCTCGCCATCCCGAGGCCCCCGACCGCGGCCCGGGCGGCGCCGCCGCAGCCGGTGACGGGGGAGAAGGTGGCCTACGCTGGCAAGCCGCTCTTCATCGAGGCCGAGGCGGCGGCGATGCGTCTGGGGGCGCTGGAGGTGGAGAGGGACGAGACGGCCTCGGGCGGCCGCTTCGTGTGGGAGCCGCGGGGCGAGGGCGACGCGCAGTATGGCAAGCCCTCCTCGCGCGTCGTCTTCCACGTCCTCGTGCAGCAGCCCACCACGGTCTACCTATGGGCGCGCGTGCGGTCGCCCTCGTCGGACGCCAACTCATTCTTCTTCGCGGTCGCCCCCGAGGGCGTGGAGAGCCCGAGCCTGCGGGCGTGGCACCTCGCGCCCGGGCCGGGCTGGCACTGGGAGCCCTACGACGCTTCGAGCGAGGTTGACGCTGGGAGCACGAAGCCGAGCGCGATCGCCCTTCAGCCCGGCGTGAACGCCCTCATCCTGGCCGTCCGCGAGCGCGCGGTGGCCCTCGACAAGCTCTACCTCAGCGAAAGCCCCGAGCCGCCGGGAGAGTGATTCGGATGGGCTTGTTTTGGCCGCGCGATTGCCACGCCAGGGCGTATGCCTGACGGGCAGAGCTCGGCACAATCGGGCATTGGGACGCTTCGCCTCTTCGCGGGCTTGACAAACTCGGCTGAGGAAGCTAGCATAGTAGTTGTGGGGGGCGAGGCTTGGGCCATGCTGCCTGTAGACACCTACATCCAGACGCAACTCACCAAGCACATTGAGATCCTCGAGAGCAAGCTGAACGCCGATGTCATGGCTATCATGAGCCAGATCGTACCCGGCCTCGAGCACCGGGTTCGGTATGCTATCGAGCTGAAGCGCCAGCGTCGTCCTGAGCTTGCGATCATCCTGGACACGACTGGGGGCGTCGTCGAGGTCGTCGAGCGGATCGTGGAAACCATACGGCACCATTACTCGGAGGCGACCTTCATTGTTCCTGATCGCGCGATGTCGGCTGGCACGGTCCTCGTGATGTCTGGCGATCGGATCATGATGGACTATTTCTCGTGTTTGGGGCCGATAGACCCGCAGATACAGAAAGAGGATGGACGGCTGGTTCCGGCGCTATCCTACCTGAATCAGTTCGAGCGGCTGCGAGAGAGGGCGGCTCGGGGCGATCTCACGAGCGCAGAGTACGATTTGCTCACCAAGCTGGACCTGGCCGAGTTGCATCAGTATGAGCAGGCCAGGAACCTCTCGGTCGACCTCCTGAAGAAGTGGCTCTCGGCCTACAAGTTCAAGAACTGGCGGGTGACGGAGACCAGAGGTGTGACAGTGACTCCCGACATGAAGGAGAAGCGCGCGAGCGAGATCGCCAAGCTGCTTTCAGACAACGAGAAGTGGCATTCGCACGGCCGTGGCATCAACATGCTCACTCTCCGAGACGAGTTGGGGCTTAAGATCGAGGACTTCTCTGCCGATGAGGAACTGGCCAGGGTCATCAAGGAGTACTTCGAGTTGCTGAGGGATTACATGGTTCGAGGCGGCTTCACCTGGTTCGTTCATACCAAGGAGTACTTCTAATGGCTGCGGGGATTCCCAGAGAGAAGCCGCTTGATGAGGCCACCGTACTACGCGGGAACCCGAAAGTGGATCCCAAGGTCGTGCGCGCCTCGGAGGAACTCGAGCGCGAAGTAGAGCGGCTCGGCGGCGCCACTCAGCCGAGCTACCGCCTCCGACCACCCTTGGGCGGCATCCTTCAGCCCGCGTTCCAGAGCGCAACACCCCGGCGGCGGTAGCGGAGGGGCCCCCGTCGTTGTCATCCTTCGCGCCCCGCTGAGTTCCTGCCGGCACTTTGCATTGGCTCGACACGGGCCGGTCCGTACCCCTCTACTCTCGCTTCCTGCTGTTGCCTGTGTGCGGCCCGCTCTTCGCCTCGCGGCGAAGGATGTCCCAGAAGGCGCCGCGCGCGCCGCGGCGGATGGCCTCGCAGAGGGCCGAGTTGTCGTTGTAGTTGTAGTTTGCCGCGCCCTCGGCGCCCGAGGGGAAGAGAAAGCGTTCGTCGCCGCCGATGAGGGAGCGGACGTAGTCGGGCGCGTCGGGGCCGAGCGACGGCTCGATGTAGTACGTGGGGCGGAGGAGGAGTTCCTCGTCGGAAAAGGGGACAGGCTCCTTTTCGGCGGACCGAAAAGGAGCCTGTCCCCTTTTCCTCAAGCGCTCGACGAGGGGGGTGCCGGGGTAGAGGCGGATGCCCAGGCTGGTGCCGACGCGGGAGGGGTTGATCTCCTTGAGGGCCTCGATGCAGCGGCGAAGGGAGTCGCGGGTCTCGCCCGGACCGCCGAGGAGGAGGTCGAACATGAAGGGGATGCGGCAGGCGTGGCACGCGGCGGCGGCGCGGCGGAGGTCGGCGATGGTGTGGGAGCGGCCCAGAGCGGCGAGCATCTGCGGCTCGGTGTGGTCGGCCGTGAAGTCAATGCCGACGCAGCCGGCCCGCTGCATGGCGGCGGCCAACTCGTCGTCGAAGCCGTCGGGCACGGCGTAGGCGTACCAGCGGATGCGGTCGCCGAGGCGGCGGCGGGCCAGCTCCTCGCAGACGGCGAGGGCGTGGGAGCGGGGGACGTTGAACTCGGCGTCGCAGGTGTGGAACACGTCCACGCCCTGGCGGAGGAGGGCGTCGAGTTCGTCGGCGACCTGCGCTGGGGTGCGGGCGACGAGGGCGGAGCCTTTGGCCACGGGGTCGGCGCAGTAGGTGCAGCGGCGGGGGCAGCCGCGCTTGGACTCGAAGCCGACCTGGCCGCCCTCGGCGAGGTAGCGGGGGTTGTCCACCACGTCGCGCCGCCAGGGGGGCATGGCGGCCAGGTCGTGGCGGAAGGGCGGATTGTCGAGGACGAGCCGCCCGTCGCGGAGGGCGAGGAGGCCGGGCACGCCGTCCACGGGCGTCCCGTCGGCGAGGCAGCGGGCGAGACGAAGCAGCGGCTCCTCGCCCTCGCCGCGGATGGCATAGGGGGCCTCGCAGAAGGCGAGGGCGGCATGGGGGAAGATGGAGAAGCCGACGCCGCCGAGGACGACCGGGGCGTCGGTGCCCGCCCGGATGCGGCCGATCAGCCCCTTCGTGCGACCGAGGCAGAAGTCGCGGCTCGCCGCGAACGAATCGTCCACGTTCCGCACCGTCACGGCCACGAGGAGCCACTCGCGGCGGAGGGCCTCATCCATCGCTGCCTCGACCGACGCGAGCATGTTTGCCTTTGGGTGAGGAGCCGGTGGCCTCTCCCTTGGGGAGAGGTCGCCCGCCGGAGGCGGGCGGGTGAGGGTGCCTTCCCCGGCGCCCGCGGCGGCCCAAGCACCCTCACCCCGGCCCTCTCCCCGAGGGAGAGGGGGGGTAGGTGCCTCCTCGCCAAGTACGGGCGCCGAGGGGGCGAAGGCGAGGTCGAGGAGCTCGACGCCGAAGCCGCCGTCGCGCAGGTGCTGGCCGATGTGGTCGAGGGCGACGGGCGTCACCGGCGGCCGCATCAGCTTCGGGTTCACGAGCAGGATGTTGGGCATTGGGCCGCAGACTACAGCGAACCGTCCCGCGCGTCAAGCGCGGCTGGTTTTTGACATGGGCCGCGAAGCGCCGTACAATGAAGATGTGGGCAGGGTGCGGGGGAAGCGCGTAGCGATAGGAGCGAGATATGAACGCACTGAAGACGTTGGGCATACTGGGCTTGCTTGTCACGGCCGCGCTCGCGGCGGAGCCCACCCTCCCCAACCTCCAGCCGGCCGACCCGACGCCCGGCATCGGCAACCTGAACGACTATCTCGTGTCGTCGCAGCAGGACGTGCAACTCAAGGATGGGCTTCTGCTGGTGGATGCCTTGCAGGCGAGGGAGCCCGTGTTCGCCCTGCGGCGCGACAAGGCATTCCAGAACGTCGCGGCCACCGTGCAGTTCCGCATGGACCCCGTGGGCGCGAAGCGCGAGTTCGGCCTCGTCTTTGGCTCGACCGATGGCAGCACCCACCACGCGGTGCACGTGGACCGCACGAGCGTGATCCTCTACGAGTATCGTCCGGGGCAGCCGCCGCGCGAGCTGGCACGCCGCGCAGGGTTCACCAAGCCCGACGGCCAGTGGTACGAGGCCAAGGTCGAGACCTCGGGGCCGCAGGTGAAGGTCTTCTTCGACGGCAAGTACCTGTTCGCCTTCAACTCGCCCCAGCTCAAGGCGGGCCACGTGGGCCTCTACGCCAATGGCGGCCGGGCCTGGGTGCGCAAGCTCGACATCGGCGGCACCCCCTCGCCCGCCATGCTCCCACAGACCTGGCGCGCGCGATAGGCCGCAGCCGCCTGCCGCGCCCCTCCTCGCGGCGCCTCTGCCATTCTGTTGAAGCATGGCGCCGCCAGCTCCGTCTAGTGGAACAGGAACGCCGGGTGGCTGGTTGACAGCGGGCAGAGGCCCGCCTATACTGGCTCCGGGCAGCCGGACCACGGCCGGGAGGGCAAGTAAGGACAGGAGGCAGGCATGTTCAGGGCAAGAGCGTTCGCACTCGGGCTCCTCACACTGGCCGCGACGGCGCTTGCCGGGGCGCCGCTGCCGCCCAGCCTGCTGCCGCCGAAGGAGAAGGAGGACACGACGAAGGAGGAGGAGAAGCCGAACATCGGCGACCTGAAGCTGTGGATCCGCTCATCGAATCTCGCAGAGATTCGGGACGACATGTTCTACCTCGACGCGCTGAAGGGCAAGGACCCCGTCTCCGTGTTCCGCCGCGACCAGACGTTCGGGGAGACGAAGGCCAGCTTCCAGTTCAAGGTCGAGGCGGTCGGCGCGGGCGCACGGGCGGTCGGCCTCATCTTCGGCTCCACCAACGGCTCCACCTACCACGCCGTCGAGCTCGGCCGCCGCGACGTCGTGCTCTACCGCGTGACGCCCGGCCAGCCGCGCCAGGAGCTGGACCGCCGCGGCGGCATCACCCGCCGCGAGGGCGAGTGGTACGAGGCCAAGATCGAGTGCCAGGGAACCCTTGTCCGGGTCTTCTTCGACAACAAGTTCCTCTTCGCCTTCAACTCCCCGCAGCTTCAGGCCGGCTACGTCGGCTTCTACGCCAACGAGAGCCGCGCCTGGGTCCGCCGCCTCGACGCCTCCGGCCAGCCCGCCCGCCTCTCCGAGGCCTGGAAGCTCGAATAGCCCCTCGTGTGGTATAATGACGCCGTTCGCCGCTGTGCGGGCGGCGTCTTCATGTTTCCTTTTCAGAAGGAGCGAACGTGCTGCTGGCCAGCAACCACATGTTCCCGACGGGGCCGATCGAGCACGCCTGTATCCGCGCCGTGAAAGAGGTCGGCCACGATGGCCCCTGGGTCCTCTGCATGTACGGCAACGCCTTTCCCGAGATGACCCTGCGCACCGCCGTCCGCTTCCTCCAGGAGCGCCACCCCGACATCCTCGCGAAGTGAGGAGGCCGCGATGAGACCCCTGGTTGCCTTAGCATCGGCCGTGCTCTTGTGCTCGATCGTCTCGGCAGGAGATGCGCCCGTGGCCAAGCTCATCGAGGTGCGGAAGATCTGGGACCAGGCGCCCCACAACGCCTTCACCGACCTCATTCGCTTCAAGGACCGCTGGTTCTGCGCCTTCCGCGAGGGCAAGGGACACGTTTGCGACACGGGAAAGCTGCGGGTCCTCGCCTCCGCCGACGGGCAGGACTGGAAGTCCGTGGCCCTGATGGCCTGGGACGGCGGGGACGTGCGCGACGCCAAGCTCTCCATCGCCGCCGACGGCCAGCTCATGCTCAACGGCGCCGTGCGCTTCATCAAGCCCGTCGAGGGACACGTCCACCAGTCCGTCACCTGGCTCAGCCCCGACGGCGAGACGTGGGGCGAGGCGAACAAGGTGGCCGACCCGAACTTCTGGATGTGGAGCGTCACCTGGCACAAGGGCACGGCCTACGGCATCGGCTACAGCACCGCCGCGGCGAAGAAACTCATCCGCCTCTATCACTCGAAGGACGGCAAGAAGTGGGAGACGCTCGCTGACGACCTCTTCCCCGGCGGCACCTACGCGAACGAGACCTCACTTGTCTTCACGCCCGACGACACCTGCTACTGCCTCCTGCGCCGCGATTCGCACACGAACACCGCGCAGCTCGGCACGGCCAAGCCGCCTTACACCGACTGGAAGTGGAAGGACCTGGGCGTCCGCGTCGGCGGGCCGAAGGTGATCCAGCTCCCCGACGGCCGCCTCGTCGCCACCGTCCGCCTCTACGACAAAAAGGTCCGCACCGGCCTCTGCTCCCTCGACCCCGAGAAGGGCACGCTGTCCGAAACCCTCACCCTGCCCTCGGGCGGCGACACCAGCTATGCCGGCATGGTCCTCCACGACGGCCTGCTCTGGATCAGCTACTACTCCAGCCACGAGGGCAAGACCAGCATCTACCTGGCCAAAGTGCGTATCGAGAACTGAGCGCAGGGCCACGCTCGCTCCCGCCAGTTGCCGGTCCCACGGCCATCCCTGCCGCCCCATAGTGGGTCAACCCGCCCCTCCCACAGGGTTGACCCACTATGGGCGCTTTGGCCAATAACGCCCTTTTGCGGCCTTCCCCTCCATTGTGGGTCAACCCGCCACTACTGATCTGACCCACAATGGGCGGACCCAGGCTCGTGAAAAAAGACTCCCGGAGTCTTTTTCTGCGTCGTAACACGCGGCGGAATCGTTATTGACCTCTGCGAGAGTAATGTTCACCACGCGGTTGTCCCAGGCTCTGGTTGTAGCCCACGACGTGGGCGAGCCAGTCGTAGCCCAGGGCGACCGCAGGGAGCCCTGGGAATCGAGGCCACCCCCCATGATGAGCCCCTGAAAAGGGCGATTCACGGTCATTTGAATCGCCCCCGTTCGGGGGCTACCTCGTGAGGGGCGGCCCACCCAGGGCTCCCTTCGGTCGCCCTGGGCTACGGCTGGGTCGCCCCCATTCGGGGGCTACATGGCGCACATTACTTCCGCAGAGGTCAATAGTTACAATCCGAACAAAGACTCCCGGAGTCTTTTTTTCTCACTCGGCGGGGCGGAGGTGGAGGAGGCGGACGTCGCCGGCGGGGAGCTTGAGGGCGAAGCGGCGGAGAGAGGCGGCGGGGATGGCTTCCTTGCCGTCGAGGAGGGCCTGGCACTCAGCCGAGGGGTCCGAGGCGGCGACGGTGA